>CAMDBF010000024.1 GCA_945889175.1 Rickettsia typhi | reverse complement strand
CTAATCTGTGCCGCGCTGCATCTAATAACCTTTCCTGATGTTGAAACTAAAATGATGTCATCTCTGTCCTCAGTTACAAAGCTTGCAACAACGCCGCCGTTTTTACCACTTGTGGAAATATTTTTTACACCCTTACCGCCACGGTTTGTTACCCTGTACTCATAAGCAGATGTTTTTTTACCATAGCCGCTTTCAGTGATTGAAAATATAAATTGCTCATTTTTTGCAAGAGTATAGACCACGTCCTCACTTAAGGAAATTTGTTTTTTACTCATTGCAGTAACAAGATCTAAGTTTACATCGCCTTTTGCAATATTTTTACGAAGTTCAAGAGGTAATTTTAAATACTCATCTCTAACTTCAGGAGCCTCTCTTACGCCGTAGATAATATCCAGAGATATAACTTTGTCATTACGATCAAGACTTACGCCCCTTACGCCAAAAGCACCACGACCTTTGATGGTTCTAAGTGAGGCAACTTCAAATCTAACACTTTGTCCGCAGAATGTTGACATTAATATATGGTCTTCTTCTTTTGCAATTTTGACCGACACAAGCTCGTCATTATCATCAAGTCCTATAGCAATTTTACCATTTGTATTGATGTTGACAAAATCTTCAAAAGAACTTTTTTTAACAGTTCCATTCTTTGTTGCAAAAATTAAAAAGACACCACCCTCCGAGTCGGAATCAAACTTTTCGTTAATAGGTAAAAAGTTTTTAACAAACTCGTCTGCTTGCAAACTTAAAAGATTAACAATTGCTCTACCCTTGCTTTGTGCATTTCCCTCCGGTATTCTGTAACCTTTTAACTCGTAAACACGACCCTTGTTTGTAAAAAACAAAACCCTTGAGTGAGTCGTGGCGGTAAAGATATCGGATATGACCTCGTCATCACTTGTTTTCATGCCAAACTTACCCTTACCACCTCTTTTTTGAGTGTTGTAGGCTTTTAACATGTCTCTTTTAATATAGCCGTTTGTAGTGTAGGATACAACAATATCCTCTCTTTGAATCAAGCTTTCAATGTCAATTTCGCTATCGTCAATGATAATTTCACTTCTTCTTGGTACTGCAAATCTTGTTTTAACATCCTCAAGCTCGGATATCATAAGATCGATAAATGTTTGCCTGTCAAACAAAATTTTGGTATAGTAATTAATATCCTGTGCAAGACCTTTAAGCTCTCCCACCAAGGAATCTCTTTCCAGTCCCGTTAATTTTGCAAGCCTCATGTCAAGTATTGCTTTAACCTGCTCTTGAGTGAACATAAAAAATCCATCAACAACCTTGTTCCGCTTGTCACCAATAAGATCTATTAAGTCTATAACTTTTACTGCATTCCATTTTTTTGCAAGCAGTCTTTCTCTTGCCTCGCTAGGATCTTTACTTGAACGTATAATTGCAACAACCTCATCAATAAAGTCAACCGCAACTGTAAGCCCTATTACAACTAAAGCCTTGTTTTTAACTTTGTTTAGTAGGTAATTTGTTCTTCTTAAAATTACCCCCTCTCTAAACTTTACAAAGTGAGAAATGATATCTTTAAGCCCCATAAGCTCAGGCCTGCCGTTATTAAGAGCAAGTACATTTGCCGAAAAGTTTGTTTGTAACTGTGTAAATTTAAATAATTGGTTTAACATAACCTGCGGCTGAACATCCTTGCGAAGCTCGATGACAACTCTTATGCCTTCCTTGTTACTTTCGTCACGAATGTCAGTTATACCGTCAACTTTTTTATCTTTAACAAGGTTTGCAATATCTTCAACAAGATAAGCCTTAACAACTTGATAAGGTAGTTCTGTTATAACAATTCTTGACTTACCTCTTTCAATCTCCTCTATTTCGGTACGGGCTCTTAGTTTAATTGAGCCACGACCAGTTTCAAACATTCTTTTAATCTCGCCGTTAGCAATTATAAGCGCCGATGTGGGAAAATCAGGTGCCTTAACATACTCCATAAGCTCGTCAGTTGTTATGGAATTGTTTTGGATGTAAGCTATGGTTGCAGATATAATCTCGCCTAGGTTGTGGGGTGGTATTGATGTTGCCATACCAACGGCAATACCCTCACTACCATTAACTAAAAGGTTTGGATAGGCGGCTGGCAAAACAACAGGCTCAGTTTCGCTACCATCGTAGTTGTCTCTAAATATAACAGTATCTTTGTCGAGGTCGTTAAGTAAAGTGTGAGATACCTTAGCAAGTCTTGCCTCAGTATAACGCATAGCAGCTGGGTCGTCCTTGTCAACGGAGCCAAAGTTACCCTGCCCGTCAATAAGTTTGATTGACATTGAAAAATCCTGCCCCATTCTAACGAGTGCATCGTATATAGCTTGGTCGCCATGAGGGTGGTACTTACCCATTACATCACCTACTGTTCTTGCTGATTTACGATATGGCTTGTCGCTATGGCAGCCAGTTTCGTACATCGAATATAAAATTCTTCTATGCACTGGCTTTAGTCCATCCCTAACATCTGGCAAAGCACGGGACACTATTACGCTCATTGCATAATCAAGATAGCTTTTCTCCATCTCCTCAACAATTGAGCAACCTTGGGAATTGTTTTTAAAAGCAAGTAAATCATTGTTTTGCTGGTCGTTATTTACATCAAGACTCATAGTACATTACAACTAAAATAATAAAATAGCTCTGTGTGCATACTATAGATTGTAAAACAACTTATAAAATATGTCTATTAAAATATTTAGTTCTTTGTAGTTTTAGTGAAAAACAATAGGTAAGAATGCAAATGATTTTTTTGTTAGAAATCTTTTGACTTCGTGTTTTTTAAAACAAAGCTTTATAACGACAAAAGCAAGATTAAGCTTGCTATTATCAGTACTTGCCTAGAGTTGTCTACTTGTAGTGCAAAAGTTATACAAGGATTTTAATAAACATCTAAATACCCCTACCAACCGGAGGTGTAGAGGTATTTAATCCAGCTACTGGTCTATATGTATCGCTTTTAACTTCTATTTTGGAAAAGGTAATATTCTTCATTGAATCACCATGAATACCTAATTTGCCAAGCTTATTTTGCTTTCGCTCTTGCTCTTTTTGAGACAAATCTTCGTCAATAATATTAGCTTCGTTAGGTAGCAGCTTTCTATTTAAACCTACTAAATTAGGTTGTTGACTTGTGAAAACACTATTACCCTTACCTTGAATCTCGTTTAAGTCGCCATTATATGCAACTTTAATTACCTCTTGATTAAGTTTTGGCAATGTCATGTTCTGCTCTATGGAAACTTTATTGCCAGTTTCGTCAGGTTTAAAGTTTGTATTATATTTGTCATCACGCACTGAATCAAAGGCTTTTTCGTACCTTTGATTAACCTTACTCAAGAATGTCTCAATAAACTTACCAAAAATACTCTCTTTATGCTCTTTCTCATTTACCAAATCACCCTGAAAGCTCTGCAGAGTCAACTTAACCTCCTTTAATTCTTCAAGAGTTTGATGGCTATGTGTTTTTTCGTATTCTGTAATTTTGCCATCTATATATTTATCAATATCCTTAAGGATTGGCTCGTTGTCTTTGTTGCTTCTAATTTTAACGAGTCTTTCGCCATTTTTAATTAGCATGTAATGGTTGTCGTCAGTTTGTTTAAGTTCGTAAATATTATCATGAACGTTATGTTTTAGACTCATTACTAATTATAAAAAATACTACTTTACAAAAGTAAATAAATATAATACAATTTATAGTTGTATTATATGCAAAAAATATAGACAGCTATTAAGCAATGCTAAAAGATAAAAATATTATAGCATTTTTTAATAGATAAGTCAAAAGGTTTTGCTTGTTAAATGTATTGGTAGAAAAACATATGTTTAGAGGGTTGTTAATGTTTATTATAGGGGGATTTTCTGTAGCCTTGTTATTTAAAAATCCAAGCCTTGCTAAGGGTCTTAGGGATTTTACCCTTAACACAATTAAATCAAAAACAAATATCGACAAGGTTGTCGATGAATAGAGCTTGGTTATATCAAGATTTAAATATTTTCATGACCCATCTTTTCTCGCTTTGTGTCAATATAATCTTTGTTGTATTGATTTTGCGGACTGTGAAAGTTGATTGAGCTGGCAACATTAATTCCAAGATCAGTTAGTTGTTTTACTTTTGCTGGGTTGTTTGTAATAAGCTCAACATCCTTAATTTTGAAGTAATCAAGAATAAGCTTTGCTGGGTAGAAGTTTCGATGCTCACTTTCAAAACCCAAAACCAAATTGCTATCAATTGTATTAAGTCCTTGATTTTGCTGATAAGAATAGGCCATAAGCTTGCTTGCAAGCCCAATACCCCTACCCTCCTGCATTAAATAAACTATTACCCCGCCCCCATCCTGTTTGGCTAAAAATTTAATTGCGTTGTGAAGCTGATACTTACAATCACACCTTAAAGAATGCATTAAGTCCCCAGTGTAGCACGAAGAATGAACTCTAACCTTAACATTTTTTGCAAAATTTGGTGAGCCTACAATAATTGCGTAATGTGTTTCGCCGCTAAAGAGGCTTTGAAAAGCATATAAAAATGTATCCGCACTAGATTCATTTTGCACTCTTGCATGACTAAGGTACGAAAGGTCGTAGTATCTATCAAGCTCAAAGTCTTCAATGTCCTGCGAGGAAATATTTATTGGTTCAAAAATATTTTTAATAAAATCATCTTCATCACATTTAATAACCTGTGGCAACATCGAGGCATAAAAAGCAAGCTTAGTTGCTAGGCTCTCGTTTTTACTAGAATTTTTGTAAGTAAGGTGGTCGCTAGTTGTAACGCAGCCATCAAAATTTAAATTATTATTTGTATTTTGTAAATTGTATTTATAATATGATTGTGTATATATAAATTGTTTGTTTAAAATTGACTTTAAGGTTGATGACTCAATGCTTTGCTTTGCAAAAAATACTTCACCGTCAATCTTTACGCAAAAGCCGTTTTTAAAGTTTGAAATGGCCTTTTGCAAGCTAACAAGTTTTTTATACTTTGTGTGCAATTGCTTTGCTTTTAATGTGTTATATGCGTTTGGCAAATCGTTAAGCATTTTATTTTAATAAAAAAATAATTATGAAAAAAACTAGCAAAATAGAATCCATTCTACTTATTGTTTTTATAAGTCTTTTTTGCTCCATCGCCCTATTTGCATGGTGGAAGTGGTATCAGCAACCGCTAATGAAGTACCAGCAATATCAAGCAAGTCAGCAAGCTAACAATGAGGCAAACAGCAATGAAGTGCAAGCTAGCAATAACACGACAAAGGATATAAATCAAGTCAATAATAGTTTAAATACAAGTCAAGAATATAATTCTTCTTTAAAAATAAATATTGATTTTGCAAATGCGACCGAAGATAGAAAACAGACTATTGAAAGTCAAAAGGAGAATAGATTTTTCTTTAATACCGCCTTCGTAAAAGGCTCGGTTAATACCATTGGCTTAGTTTTTGATGATTTAACTCTAATTAAATACAATCAGGACACCAACAATAAAAAGAATGTGTCAATACTCTCTCCTGCAAAATATTATCAAAGAGGGCTTATTTATTATACTTTTTTTAGTGATAATCAAAGTATTGAACTCCCTAATTTAAATACAAAATGGAGTCTTGTAAAGAGCGATGATAAAAAAGCTACTTTTGCTTGGCAAAATTCGCAAGGAATTAAATTTGTTGTAGAACTTGGTATTCCAGATGATTTAAACCCTTATAAGTTTAAAGTTAATCATAGCATTGTTAACAACAGTAGCCTTGACTTTAATATATGGATTAAAGGAGAGATGTTAAAAACTCTTAGCGAGGAACAGATAAATCCCTCAAATGTTGCAACTGGTTTTATTGGCTATGCTGATGGCAGTCTGCAAGAGCATGGCTACAATGATTTAAAAAAGATTAATGCCAAATCATTTTCGACCGCAACTTTAAAAAATAAAACAAACGGACTAGAGCAATCTTGGTTTGGTCTTAACGATAAGTATTGGTTTAGTGGCTTTTTCAATCCATCGTCCATCTCTGTAATTAACTTTGAAAAAGAGCTTAACGACCAATCTTCAAAAACTTTTAGCGTAAATTTTTCTACCAAATTAATTAATGCCACCAAAAACGAGGAAGTAAGTATTAACAAGGGTGAGCTATTTTTAGGTGCAAAAGACATTGAACTACTATCATCTTCCCACTATAAACAGTACAAATTGTTTGATAGAGTTATTGATTTTGGACTTTTGTACGTTTTAACGAAGCCTCTTTTACTTTTACTAAACTTTATCAACAACTTTGTTAGTAACTACGGAGTGTCAATAATTTTAATGACAATAGTTATTAAAATGCTTTTATACCCATTAAGCAAAAAATCATTTAACTCGATGGCAAAGATTAAAAAAATTGCACCAGTTATTGATGAAATTAAAAAAAGAAACAAAGACGATCGCCGTAAAATACAAACCGAAATAGCCTCCATTTACAAAACTCAAGGAATAAACCCAGCCTCTGGTTGCCTACCTATGCTTTTGCAAATTCCAGTTTTTATTGCCTTATATAAAGTATTGTTTGTATCAATTGAGTTAAGACATGCCGATTTTGCTTTTTGGATTCACGATCTCTCAGCAAAAGATCCTCTCTCAATATTTAACTTGTTTGGACTTATCCCGCTTGACATGCCATCTTTTTTAGTAATAGGTCCACTGCCTATACTTATGGGCGTTAGTATGTTTGTTCAACAAAAAATGAACGATCAAACTCAGCAAGCAAATGCAATGTTTGACATGTCCTTTATAAAGTGGTTGCCTTTGGTGTTTATCTTTGTATTTTCAAGTCTACCATCTGGACTTTTGATATACTGGATAGTGAGTAATGTGTTTTCGATATTGCAGCAATTATACTTCGACAAAGTAGTCTACCACGGGGTTGAAAACTCTGGCATAAAATTAATTAAAAACATAAGAGTCAAAAAAAAGTAAGATAGAGATTTCATTAAAATATCTTGCAATTATTGACATTTTGTAAATAATTTGATAAGCCTTAGGCTATTATGGGTTCTTAAAGAAATAAATTTACTACAAGTCCTTTATGACTAACAACGCAACTGAGCATAAAAAAACAAAAGATGTAACAATCAACTTTGGTCCCCAGCATCCTGCAGCTCACGGGGTTTTAAGATTAATGCTTGAAATTGACGGGGAGACTGTTGTTAAAGCCGACCCTCATATCGGACTTTTACATAGAGGGACCGAAAAACTAATTGAACACAAAACATACCTACAGGCGGTTCCTTATTTTGATAGACTTGATTATGTATCGCCCATGTGTCAAGAGCATGCCTATGCCCTTGCAGTTGAAAAGCTACTTGGTATTAGGGTGCCAAAAAGAGCCCAGTATATAAGAGTTTTGTTTAGCGAGATTACAAGGCTTTTAAATCACATAATGAACATAGCAACACAAGCCCTTGATGTTGGCGCCATGAGTCCTTTGCTTTGGCTTTTTGAAGACAGGGAAAAGATGATGGAATTCTACGAAAGAGTTAGTGGTGCCCGTATGCACTCTGCATATGTAAGACCCGGTGGAGTTGCAAAGGACTTACCAGATGGCTTACTTGAAGATATATCTAAATTTATTGAGGTTTTTCCATCAAGGATAGCAGACATGGAAACCATGCTTACTGGCAACAGAATCTTTAAGCAAAGACTTGTTGACATAGGTGTTGTATCCAAAAAAGAGGCTCTTGACTGGGGCTTTAGTGGGCCAATGCTTAGGGGTAGCGGGATAGCTTGGGATTTAAGAAAGTCACAACCTTACGAATGTTACGACGAGCTTGATTTTGACATACCAATTGGCAAAAATGGTGATTGTTACGATAGGTACATGGTGAGGATTGAAGAGATGTATCAATCAATTAAAATTATAAAGCAATGTATTGCAAAGATGCCACAGGGAGCAGTGCAAGTTAGCGATCATAAAATTACTCCACCAAAACGAGATGAAATGAAAGAGAGTATGGAGGCTCTTATCAATCACTTTAAATTATTTACCGAAGGGTATCATGTTCCTGCAGGCGAATGTTATGCTGCCGTTGAGGCACCTAAGGGTGAGTTTGGGGTTTATCTTGTTGCCGATGGTTCAAACAAACCTTACAGATGTCATATGCGAAGCCCTGGCTTTGTTCACCTACAGGCTTTGGAGTTTATGACAAAAGGGCATATGATAGCCGATGTTGTATCCGTAATTTCAACAATGGATATAGTCTTTGGAGAAGTTGACAGATAGTTTTGATAAAATTTATTTATTACTAAAGAGTGGTTTTAACATACATAATTACCATAGCATTTGCCTTATCCGCGCTTAAGGCTGGTGCTAGCGATTTTAACGATAGATATAAAAAAACAATATCTGGCGATTATATTATTTTTGAAAAAAAAACAAAACCACTATCTCAAGATAAACAAAAACAAGAGGTTAAGGACGAGCAGGCGAAAGATATTATAATCGTAAAACAGCCCGAGTCAAAAGTTGGTTTTAAAAGCACAGAGCTTAATCATACTTTTGCCATTGATTCAAACTTTGCTTTTGCAACAAACGAATCAAACTCAAGAACAACATCAACAGCAACAAATCTAGCTGACAACTTTAGTGCAAGAGCAAATATTAGTCTTGATTACTCCGCTGGCAAAAAGATTGGACTTATGGATATAAAAATCAATTCAAACATCATGGCTGGTCGTAATACAAATTATGACGAGGGCGAGGATGTCAACTTAAACAAACTGTATTTAAGCTTAGAGTCAGATTCTAAGGCCGTTCTTGAAGTGGGAATTATAAAACCAGTCTCCGAAAATCTAAGACTTGATGCCTCAACATTTGCAAAGGGCACTGGCGGAATCGATGGCGACATGTTTAGAATGTTTAGCTATCCAAGTTCAGGATCTTTTGGTTCTGTTTTTATTACTCTACCAAGGTCACCAATGGCATCGGGCTTTGCAAACTCTGCTTTTTTGGGTACAGCTAACTCTACAAATTACAACGTCCCTAAAGTTGGTCACGGTGACGATTTAAGTGGGGCAAATTTTTACACACAACGCCTAGGTGATTCTAAAAAAATTGGTAGCATTAAATTTGGTTTAAGTTTTTTCCCCAACACTGACGACCTGCAAAGCCGCAGGGCAGCAAACACAATAAATTTAAATGGACACTATTCGCAAATTAGTCTTAAAAACGCCTATTCTCTTGTTGCAAACTATTACAAAGAGTTTGCTGATTCAAGAGGTATTTTTGCTGCAACAATATCAAATGAAAATGCAAAAACAAGCTATTCATCATCCCCAATTGCAGGTGCTTTAAAAAGAAATAACTTAAACACAACCACTCTAGGTTTAAATCTTGAATATGCTGGCTTTGTGTTTGGTGGCTCTTATTCCAACTGGGGGCGCAGCCTTTATTACAAGCAAAATGACCAAAATCAAGTTGTGCAAAATCAAAGTAAAGCTTACTACTACACGCTTGGTACAGGCTATATGTTTGGACCCAGCGGAATTAGCCTTGGCTATATTAAAAGTAGCTTTAGTGGTAATAAGTTTGACAACATCACTCTCTCAACTGACTACGAGCTCTCATCCTCGCAGGCTCATAAAATTAAATACTTTACCGAGCTTTCAAAGTATAAATTTAGTGCTGCAACAACAAAAGAGGTAAATGGCTATGCCATTTTAACCGGTTTTGCAATTTCTTTTAAGTAAAAATTATGTTTAACAATCTTTGCAATTTTAATACTTTGCCAAAAGTTATCAAAATACTATATATCTGTTCTTTTGCAATAGTAGGATTTTATGCCAGAGTTGGTAGGTTAGTTATTTACTTTAGCGAATTTATTTTTGATTTAATTACCCTAAACTTTTATAAAAAAATATTTTTTGAACAACTCGTTAAAAGCTTCATCTACGCACTTCCCGTGATATTTTTAACATCTTTTTTTACAGGAGCGGTACTAACTTTACAAACTTATTCTGGTCTTGGATCTTTTGCAAGTGTTGATTCCCTTGCTAAAGTTGTATCCCTGTCCATAGTTAAAGAGCTTTGCCCTGTAATTACAGGTTTAATTATTTCTGGCAAGCTAGGCTCTTCCTTAGCTGCCGAAATTGCAACAATGAAGATATCCGACCAAATTAATGCCCTTAAAACTTTATCAATCAATCCACGCAAATTTATAGTAACGCCAGTTACATTGGGGGTTACTATTGCAATGCCTTTTTTATTAGCATTTTCGTGGTGCATAAGTTTATTTGGCAGTGTAATACTAATTAAAACACAAATACACAGCATTTCGGTAAATTCGTATCTTGTACAAATTGTTTCAACAATAAACTTGCACGATGCAAGCATAAGCTTTATAAAGGTAATTGTTTTTGGTCTTTGTATTGGCTTTAGCTCTTGCTACATAGGCATCAACTCGCAGGATGGCTCAAAGGGTGTTGGCATGTCTACGACAAATGCTGTCGTTGTTTCTTCGGCTTTAATACTAATATCAAATTACATCATCACTTATTTATTTTTTTAGTTTAAAATGCAATTTAAATACAAGTTTAAAGTTTTAACGCTCATCGCTTCTTTATTATTTTTTAATGCAAAAATAGCTTTTGCAGACATTTACAATATCGAAGATAGACTTTCGAAGCTTGAAATAGAGGAGGACTTAAAGTATAAATCAGATTATAAAAAAAAGATAGTTTTTCCAAGCGTAAAAATAGGATTTATTCACGAAGAAATTTTTAATAGCCTTTCAAAAAACGATTCGACTCAGAATACTAAAAGAGATTCAAGATTTTTCAACAGAACAAAAGCAATCTTTAACTTTGGACTCTCTAAGGAATTTAGCATTAACTCAAACCTTATCATAGAGCCTGTTAATAATGATATTAGGCATGTTTTTGGGCTTTTAGAATATGCAAAACAGGATACCGATATTAAAAACTTCGACAGACACGGCTTGATAGCTGAAGAGTTAAATTTACAATACAAAACAAGGGACTTGACATTGTATTTTGGTAAATTTAATGTAAATTTTGGTAATGGGGCAAATAGGTCCAGCAAACTGTACGATAATACTTGGTACGGAATTGGTGGCACGGATATGAACTTTGCTTACCAAGTGAGAGAAAAAATGGGTGTGAAATTTGATTTTAAAGTTACCCCCGATTCTATGTCGACAGAAGAGACGGAAGAGAGTTCAATGATTTTAAGTGATGATGCAAATATTAAATTTTTTACTAGAGTATCTGGCGGACTATTTAAATCCGATAATACAAAACTTTTCACATCTTCAATTTCAAGAAAAAATCCCCTATACTACAACACTAATGCAGGATCTGATTCTATTTTTAGATCTTATTTTTTAAGTACTGATTTCGTTACCCATAATCAATATTTTAAAAATATAGTTTCACTTGGCCATGTAAGTCAGTCTTCAAAGGATTACAATCTAAAAACTCAAAACTCATATGCAATCTCCGCTCAGCAGACATTTTATCCTGCACATCTATTTAAATTTGGAGCCTTTGGCGAATATGCAGCAGTAAGAAACTTCGATGGAATAGCTGGTGCACATCAATCTTTTGTAACAGGCTCTTTCTTTTTAGGCTACGAGGGTCTAAATATTGCATATGTCTACAATAAATTTAAAGGTAATAACAATACCAGCCCTGCAACATTTTATAAGTCAAATCAATTAGCTTATAAACCATTTCTAAATTCGGCGGCGGAATCTAGCGAGCTTACATTTGGGTACGACTTTAAAGCTGGATTTGGGTTTAAAATAGGGCGTAAAAATTATTCTGGCTTAAAATACAACTCTCAAAATTTACAAAATATTTCAGCAAATCATATTATGTGTAATTACGCAATTAACTATTAAAGTATTTAAATTATGCTAAATATTATTTTGCTAAGCTTAGTACTTGCTTTAGCTATGTGTTTTTTTTATGCTAGCATTTTATCTAAGCAAAAGCTTGCAGTGACTTTTTTAACATCTGCATTTAGCCTTACCTTGGTCTTTGCATACTGCATAATTTTGGCTATTGATGTGGCATTAACTGAGGTTTCTTTAAATGTTTTCTTAACAACGGCAATATTAATAATAGCATTACAACAAACGGATAGTAATAAAGTTACCCCCTGCAATCACTTTGTTAGAACTTTTAAAAATGCCAAACTCACATGGATACTAATTGTACTAACATTTATTGTATCAGTGGTTTTTTTAACCCATATTTTTCAATCATTTGGAAACATTGGCTCATCTAAAAACCTACTAAACAGCGACTACGGTTATTACTACCTTAAATCAACTCATTATCAAATAGGGACTGAAAATATAATTACCGCAATCATAACATCCTATAGAGGCTTCGATACAATGTTTGAAACAGTAGTTATTGCAATAACCGCTCTTTCGATTTACTTTTTTATTCGTAATCCAAAGTCTCAAAAGGATTGCAAACATGATTCATTAATCTAAAAAATAAAAAACTCCTTGATTATGTATTTTTATACTACATAATAATTGGAATATATTAAAATTATTTTATTTTATTACCTTGAGTAATGAAGCTCTTTACATCCTCTTACAAAAGAGCCTTTTCTTTGATGGAAGTTGCGATTGGGGTTGCGATTCTTGGGATTGTAACATTTCCCATTATATCGATATCTTCAGGATTTTTTGAAAGGGCCAAACACGAAAAAACAATGAAATCTATCAGCGTCATCAAGGAGGCTTTAATTAGTTATTATATTTTAAATAAAGCAATGCCTTGCCCTGCGGATCCAACACTTGGTCCTAATTATTCAAGTTATGCAACACCTATGTCCTGCTACAGTACATCTGGCATAGCAATAGGTTCTTTGCCAACTGACACTATTGGCTTAAGTAGAGATTTTATGCTTGATGGATACGAAAGAAAGTTCACATATGCAGTTGCAAAAGTCACCACAAGCCCAGCCTTGCCAGTAAGGTTTTATAGGGACATTACAACAAAGTCAATAATCACTGATAGTGGCAATGGTACTGCTTTGGTCTCGGGTAGCTTTACTGGTGATGGTCAAAAAATCTTAGTATCATCTGCCACAAACAGTGTTATTACAAATGATGCATTCTTTGTAATAATTAGCCATGGAGCATCTGGCAAGGGTGCATTTTTAGAAAATGGTTCAAGAACAAACCTTGCAACGGTAAATAGTGTGCCTTCAAATGTTCTACAAGGTAGTATTTCAAGCTACTTATCTTCCTTTAAGTATTTTACCAAAGACGATAACGACGATGATACCATTCAATATGCAACATTTAATGGAACAATCCCTCTGTTGCAGGATTATAGCTATATTGAATGTCCCGAAAAAACATTTACCGACAACAATCCATCAGCTAACACAAACTACACTTTTGCAAGGACAAAGGGCAATACAACAGCCTACCCATCAACAACTGTAGCATGTGCCTCTGGTTTAATTACTCAAATGTCAAGTGCTTTTTGTTCAAAATCTGGCGAATGGACTAGTTTTAGACCCCAGCTTTGCGGTAATTCCGTTACCAATTTGTACGGTAGCATAACAATTGGAGACATATCCTATGTAACAAGCAGCGAAACTGCCATAGCATCTTCAAACATAAGCGGAGATATATCTTCGGCTAGTAAATATATTTCAAATGGAGTAACGTATATTAAAGTCAACATAGCCAATGTAACAAACGCAAACTACAGAGTTCAGGTAACTCTCAGGTCAAACAGTGGAACAGGCTCTACAAATCAAGAAAATAATGACCTAACTGTATCACCACCACTTGTAAGTATAGTAAGTAAAAGTCAATTTATCGTATCACTAAAAGAGTTGACAAGTGCCCCGCAAAATCTTGCACTTTTTATATCTATAAATAAATAATAATTACGAAGTCAAAATAGAATCTGCTATGAACATTTTTTATTTAAATCTATTTTAAATAAAAACGAACTACATTCCATTGACATTCCCAATGTAACCAGTGTAATCAAAGATATTAGTGATGCAAGAAGGATATTGATTCTAGAGTTTTAAGTGAAAAGCAAAGCTAACAAAACATCTCTCTTTTAAAGAGAAATGTTTTTATATTTTATATTGAAATTTTTATTCAAAATGTTCGTTTCGAGTTCCTTCACGGCGTTCGTTTCTTTTTGAATCAGGTCTTCTTTCTCCACCTCTAAAACCCGTTTTTGGTGCCCCTCTAAATGACGATTCTCTACCTGCATCGCCATCTCTGGTTCTACTAAAACCAAAAGAAGGCCTAGCCTTAGCTCCAGCACCTCTGTAGTTTCTGTCGTTGGAAGGTGTTTTACCCTTATTTTTAATGTTGTGATAAGCTGTACGATCGTTCTCGGTAACAAAAGAGATAACACGACCATGCTTACCAGCACGCCCAGTCCTACCTATTCTGTGAGTATAATCGTCAAAGTTTTTTGGCAAATCAAAGTTTATTACAAGCTCAATGTGGGAAATATCAAGTCCTCTTGCCGCTACATCGGTTGCTATTAAAATTTTATATTTACCATTTCTAAAACCTTTGGTTACAAACTCCCTTTCTCTTTGTCTTAAATCACCGTGCAAACTTTGCGACTCAAGCCCAAGATTATTCACTTGATACATCAAATCATCAGCCTTACTTTTTGTATTTACAAAAACAAGGATACTTCCGTCAGTGTTTAACTCTTTTAAAAAGTGAGTCATTTTATCTCTATGAGAAATCTCCAAAAAGTTTTGTGTAATATGAGCATGCCCTTCCTCTTTTTGTTTAATACTAATTTCCTTAGGTGACTTTAAGTATTGTCTTGCTAAGCTAGTAATTTTTTCATCTAAAGTTGCCGAAAACATAATGGTTTGACACTCTTTTGAAAGCTTGGCATATATCTCTGCAACATTCTCCTTAAAGCCCATGTCTAGCATTCTGTCAAACTCGTCAAGAACAAAAAAGTTAAAGTTTGCAAGCCTAACATTTCCACTATGAATGTGGTCAATAAGCCTACCTGGAGTTGCAATTATTATGTCAACAGATCTTTTTAAAGATTCCGCTTGTCTGCGTTTATCCGAGCCACCAAAAAGAAGAACTATATTTATATTGTTTTTCTCTCTCAGTTGAAACAAAACATCTTTAATCTGTATTGCAAGCTCTCTTGTTGGCACTAGTATTAAGCCTCTTGTTGGCTTTTCCTTTGCTAAAATTAGCGAAACCAATGGAGCACAAAATGCCATCGTCTTTCCACTACCTGTTCTTGACGAAGCTAAAACATCATGCCCATCAATAATTGCCGGAATAGCCGAAGATTGAACCTCAGTTGGTTCAGCAAAGCCTAGGGTAGAAATTATCCTAGTAACTTCTGGATGTAATTGAAGATTTGTAAAAGTCATAATCATTATATATAAAGGTTAGTTGTAAGCTTTTGATATATCCGTTAATTGCATAGACAGCATGGACAAGGCAATAGGCTTATTGAAAAAAAGGTCATGAAATACTATTTTTATTTAATATTAGCAATCGCTTATAAACCTAAATCAATTGCCCTCTGCTTAGTTTTGCCAGCATTTACACTAAATAAACAAAAGTCTAAACTAAATACCATCTATAAAGATCAAAGATTTAAGGTTGAGTCTATTCTAAATTAAATTTTTTAAATAACAAGAGTTAAATCAAAATAAAAAAATAAAAAATTACAAATCCTTAACCTTATCGCTATCCTTGCCATTTTTAAGTCTTAGTTCTATCTCTTGGTCTATTTGTTTAAAATCGATGTTTTTGTCAATGCAAAGTGCATTAAAGTGATAGAGCATATCGACAATCTCGCTTATCAGTTTTTGCTGATCGTTGTTTTTTGCAGCAATTATTACCTCGGTTGATTCTTCGCCAAATTTTTTAAGTATTTCATCGCTACCCTTACTAAAAAGCTTTTTTGTGTAGGATGGCATCTCATCGATGCTTGCAAGTTTAGCCTGCATTACGGCTTTTAAGATACTAAGGTTTTTCATTTTTTATTAAAAAATAAATATAACCTATTGTGTAGTAACGTAAAAAATAATGCAAGTTATTTTTACCTACCCCCCAACTCCAACCCCAATAAATAGGGTGTTGACGGAGAGGTTTGGGGTGTGGTGGTAGTTTTGGGAGTGGGTGAGGCCTAGGCTTAGCTCTGCTGTGGTGAAGGGTTTGTGGGAGGATATTTTGTGGGATGTGATGGAGTTAAGACCTTTGATGTAAGCTGCAGAGTTGTTGCTGCTAAGGCTTAGCTTGTAGGCAAGGCCAGTGTCTAGCTGACGGGTTTTGTTTGTTGTTGAAATTGAGGCTTGGCTTAGAGAGTTCATCGATCTTACTCTTATACTCCCTGAGGTTATGGCTGTTGGGGCTGAAAGGGAGATTGAAAGGGAGTCTGCAGCTTTAAAGCCTGAGCTGTAATTGTCACTGCTACTACTACTGCTGCCACTGCTGCTAATGTTACTACCGAAGAATAAATCGTATTTTGTAAGTCTTAATGATGCTGAGTTTGTAAAGAGCGTTGTAAAGCTGTCAAACAAAAGTCCGCTTATTGTGCTTACCTTTGTAAGTCCTAGGCTTGTTCCAAAGTCAAAAGCGGTTTTAGCGGTAAGATTGTAGTGAAACAAGAATTCTACAAATCCTGTCTTAGCACCATTTACGCTAAATGCACCACTTACAAGGTTTGCAAGGAAGGAATGGGTTTCGTTTAAAAAGCCTAGCTTTACATCATATGCAAGTTTTTTATTTGGGGAGTGGGTAAAGGATGCCTCTATGAGCCTTGCACCAAAGTTTGCAAAGTTGTTGCTTGCATTGTTTGAATTGTTTGAATTACTTGCATTGTTTGCATTGTTTGATGAATTGTTAAATTCTACAATGCCAAGGCTTTGAGTAAAAGGCTTAATCTTAGAATAGCTAAGATTTAATGCAGATTTTGCAGAGGTTTTAAAGCCAAGTTTGTAAGATTGGTTTGAAAATCCTTGAAACAAAGCAGATGCAAGGCTTGAGGTGTTTTGAATTAAAGCATTTTTGCTGTAAGCAAGAGAGTAATTGCCAAGAGCAAAGTTAAAGGATTGTGTTGCATTATTTGTTGCATTAAAAGGGTTTGCTAGGTTTGAACCAACCCCTAGCCCTGCAAATCCCCTTACAAGAGGGTTTTGGTTGAAGTTTATTAAGGATGCTTGGTTGTAGTAAGAGCCACCAAGACCCATGCCAATACTACCAAGCCCTAGATTGATATTTGCAAGACTTGAGGATGTAAAGTTTGAGTTTAAGGGGTTTGCATTGTTTGCCCCGCTTACAAATCCATAGCCTGTAGAGCTTAATGCAGATGAGTATAGTAAAGGATTGATAAAAGAGTTTTTGGTATTTGTAAAGTACGAAAGACCTAAAGATGCGTTACTAGCAGAACGAGAGTTGCCACGAAAGTTACTGCTTCCCATGCTGCTTCCCATGCTACTTCCCATGCCACCACCAAAACTATCACCAAAGGCTTTAAGTCCAGAATTTAAACTTGCAGAGTAGATGTTGTTGTCAGCTGAGGTGAATCTGTTTGCAAAGGAGTTAAAGTTTAAGTCAGTACCAATGTTTATAGAGTTAAGGCTAGCTGGGTTTGGGTTAAAGCCAAAAGAGCTTTGTGTAAAGCCTTGCCCCCCTTGGTTGTAAGAGCCATCAAGTCCAAAGTTCATGCCAGAGCCAAAAGAGGATGAGCCGCTAAAGCTTGTAATAAAGTTAGCAAAAGATGCAAATAGAGAATTAGATTTAGAATTAGAAGAAGAGTTTGAACCAAGGGAGGAATTAAAGAAAGAGTTTAAGTTAAATTCTCCATCAAGCCCTCTAAGGTAATTTGTATTAAAACCCCTGCCAGCATTAGAGTATCCTGAGTATCCATTTAAGCCTGCATAGCCACCAAAAGAAGTTGTAGAGGCAAAGCCACCCATCCCCTGAGCTGCAGCAGTTGCAGAGGTAAAAAAGCTATTGTAAGAATTTGTATATCCGCTGATAGTATTGTAAGTAACAGCATTAGAATAAGCATTAACCCTACCCCCAAGCCCGTTGTTAAAGTTTAGCTTAAAGGATAAGTTGTTGTCAAATGTGTATCCAAAGGCATCAACAAAAACAGCCTTACTAGCAGCATTAATAAGCCCTGCAATACCCCCACTAGCTCCACCACCGCTTCCTCCGCTAGTTCCTCCGCTAGTTCCACCGCCCATCACCCCCGAAGCCATCATCGCCGTATTGGAGAGGTTTGCGTTTAGGGGGGAATTA
>CAMDBF010000023.1 GCA_945889175.1 Rickettsia typhi | reverse complement strand
CAAATAAAAGATAAGTTAAGACAAATTTATGCTACTGGTGGCAGTGAAGCTTTTAGGGGAAGTATTAAAAATTACAATATAAAGCTTAAAACAAAAGGAGATGATGTTTCTGCTGACATTGCCGATGTAAAAGGAGGGCAGGTTGATTATTCTGCTGATTTTGCAAAAATGGATGCTGAAATTAAGGTCGAAAAAGAAAGAAGAAGACATGAAGCCGAACTTGAAAGACAAAGAATAGCCGATGCTTTGTATCAAAGAGAAAAAGAAGTCAAAGAGGCTAGGGCAAGAGTAAAACCAAGAAGAGCTATGAAAAACCCCGCTTCTCCAAGTCCTATATATCCAATTGAAGCTGAAATTAAAGGTCTGGAAGGCACGGTAACAATCAGGCTTACAGTTTTACCAGATGGAAATACTAATAACATAAGAATTATTAGCTCTAGTGGACATGTAATTCTTGATAACGAGGCATTGATGGTTATTAAAAACGACTGGACATTTATACCTGCAAGCAATGAAAAAGGTGAAAGAATTAACGATGTAATAGATGTTGATGTTGACTTTGAACTTAACAGTATTTAAACACATTTATGCAACATTTTAAAGGTATTTATTTAATATCCAAACCTCACGGAGTCAATTATAAATCTTTAGAATATATGCTTGCAAGTGGATTTGTCAAAAAATTTCAATTAAGACTAAAAGATATTAGTCAAAAAGACTTTGCAAATGAAGCCATTAAATGTAAAGAGCTTTGTCAAAGATATGGGATTGTATTTATTGTAAATGATCATTTTGAAATATTTGTTAAATCATCGGCCGACGGACTTCATATTGGCTCCGATGATGGGGCTAGTAACTGCACAAATATTGCTAAGATTCTGGAGGTGATGCCAACGAATACCACCCTAGGGATAAGCTGTTACGATAATATAGAGATGGCAATCGAAGCATCGAAGATTGGTGTTGATTATGTATCTTTTGGAGCTTTTTTTGAAACAAAAACAAAAGTGACAAAAGCAAAACCAAATCCTCAGATTATTCTTGATTACCACAGCTACTTCGTTGACAATTTGCATCTAAATAAGGCAGATGTATGTGTTATAGGCGGTATAAATAATAGCAATATTCACATTCTAAGAGAGAAGGGCATTGATTACGCCTGCATAATATCTTACTTGTGGGATGCGGAAGATGATAGTCAAGAATTATTGTTAAGAATGAAGTCTTTGGTGAAATGATTTAAGTTTTATTTTCGATTGGTAGGTGCGGCAAAAATCCACAAAAGATGCTTGCCGCACAAACCATGGTTTTTTAAAAACCAATTAGCCTAAAGCTAACTACAAGCCTGAGCCTGTCCCTTTAAAATAAATTATTTACTTTTCTATCTTTACAAATTTTTGCTATCAAGTACCATTCTAACAAAATTCACAATGCAATTTTACCTCCTAAAAAAGCATGTTCACCTCCTTTAAAATAATTAGAATGATATACATAAATTTTAACAAAGATTGCTTTGGTTGCAATATCTTTTTTATTGCACTTAAAAAGTTAAAGTGTAGTTTGTAGGTTATTTAAAAAATAAAACATAACATAATATACATTATGCGACATTCTAAACTAAACAATTTTCCAAATTCACAATTGGTAATCTTGAATGGTAATCTTGAATTTTATTATCACTTTTTGAACTAAGGGCATCAATAACAACTTGCAACGGCCTTTCATATACCGTTGGCAAGTCACTTTCACCAATTTTAGTATTTGCTTTGTATGAAGTCTTTCATTTGCTGGACTAAATTCTGTAGCTACATTCATCTTGTTGCCTCTTGCATCAATTCTAAACCAGTCATATTCTTTTAGATATATCGTATTCAAACCATGAAGGCAATCAAGTGGCTTTTGGCGTAGCAGTATCCTGTTTTGTATTTAAGAACATCAGAGGCTCTGAGGGGTTACTGGGTTTATTTTATAATCGTAGCTATGCTTAATTTCGTCCCGAATATTTAAAACAACTTTTAGCTATTCCAAAATCGTTAGAGCATTTACCATCATTTTTTAGAAGTTTAGATTTTTCTACTTCCAGGCTTAACTGGGGTTTGGTTTTTAAGGTATTCTGGAATGTGATTTCCGTCAAAGGTTTTAATATCAACTTTTTCAAGAGATATTACATCGAATGGTAAATTTTTTGCCCCTCCCCTATTAAAAACGCATACTTCTGCAATAAAGTGAGGATTGTATTTTTTAAGAATGTCAACAACTTCTAAAGATGATTTTGCAGTCGTTATGACATCTTCACAGATAAGTATTTTAGAATTTGGAAGTATGTCAAATCCTCTTTTTAACTCAAATGTTTTACCATCACCTCTTTCAAGGAAAATATTTTTAATACCAAGATGTCTTGACATTTCGTAGCCAAATAAAAGTCCGCCCATTGCAGGCGAAACTACTATGTCAAAAAAGTTTTTGCCAAACTTGTGATTAATTTTGTCAGTTAAAACCTCGCATATTTCGCTAGAAAAAATTGGGTCTTCAAAGATTTTTGCACATTGCAAATAATACTCACTAAAAAGACCAGATGATAATTTAAAAAAGCCTTTCTTAACAATTCCCTGCGATACAATTTTGTCTTTTAAACTAGAATGAAGAATTATCACTTTTAACAAAAAACAAAAATTATTATACTATTATTTTTTCAAAGCATTAAAAAGCGTTTGACCTATCAATGCTGGTGATTGGCTTACAAATATTCCAGCAGATTGCATAGCGTCCATCTTAGCTTCAGCAGAGTCATTTCCGCCAGATATAATAGCACCAGCATGACCCATTCTACGACCTTTTGGAGCAGTTTTGCCAGCAATAAATCCAGCTAAAGGTTTTTTAATTTTTGAAGACCTATAAAACTCAGCAGCTTGAATTTCGGCATCGCCACCAATCTCACCTATCATAATAATTTGCTCGGTTTGGGGGTCGTTTAAGAAAAGCTCAAGACAATCGATAAAGTTTGTGCCGTTAATAGGATCTCCACCAATACCTATACATGTTGACTGACCAAGACCTAAGTTTGAAGTTTGAAAGACAGCCTCGTAAGTAAGAGTCCCTGAACGAGAAACTATACCAACACTGCCCCTTTTGTGAATGTGGCCTGGCATAATACCAATTTTACACTCACCTGGAGTAATAACACCTGGGCAATTAGGTCCAACAAGTCTTGTTTTAGATCCTGTAAGAGCAGCCTTAACTCTCATCATGTCAAGAACTGGAATTCCTTCAGTTATGCAAACAACCAACGGAATTTCGGCTGATATAGCCTCAATAATTGCATCCGCAGCAAAAGCAGGTGGAACGTAAATAACAGAGGCGTCGCAGTTTGTAACTTGCTTTGCCTGTAAAACGGTGTCAAAAACAGGCAAATTTAAATGTGTAGAGCCCCCTTTACCAGGAGTAACACCGCCAACCATCTTAGTGCCATATGCAATTGCTTGTTCGGAGTGAAAGGTTCCCTGAGAACCTGTAAAACCTTGGCAGATAACTTTTGTATCTTTATTTATTAATACTGACATATTCTTATAGAAAACTTATAAAATCAAAATACTTAACTAAACAAATATAAAAACACTTTTACAAATTGCAAAGATTTTTTAAATTTTTAACAAATTAATTATTCATAGAGGTAAAAAATTCTTCATTACTTCTTGTCTCTCTAAGCTTTTTAATTAAAAATTCAATTGCCTCAATAGTATTTAAGTTGGAAACTATCCTTCTTAACATCCACATTTTTGATAGTATTTCCGGACTTACCATCTCTTCCTCTTTTCGAGTACCAGATTTAAGAATGTCAATTGCAGGAAATATTCTTTTATCAGCAATTTTTCTATCAAGAACTATTTCGCAGTTTCCAGTTCCCTTAAATTCTTCAAAAATAACCTCATCCATTCTAGATCCAGTATCAATAAGGGCTGTTGCTATGATAGTTAAAGAGCCACCATTTTCAATGTTTCTTGCTGCTCCAAAGAATTTTTTTGGCAATTGTAAAGCGTTAGAGTCAACCCCGCCACTAAGAACCTTACCCGAAGACGGAATAACATTATTATAAGCTCTTGCAAGTCTTGTAATTGAGTCAAGCAATATCACAACATCTTTACCCTGCTCTACATATCGTTTTGCCTTACCTATTACAATCTCCGATAGAGATACATGTCTTGCTGATGTTTCGTCGAAGGTCGAACTAACAACCTCGCCTTTTATCGTTCTTTGCATTTCAGTGAACTCCTCTGGTCTTTCGTCGATTCCAAGATAAAACAACGAAACCTCTGGGTGGTTAATGTTTATTGCATTTGCTATGCTTTGAATAAGCATAGTTTTACCAACCCTAGGCGGTGCTACTATCAGTGCCCTCTGCCCCTTTCCTATTGGAGAAGTTAATTGTATTACCCTATTATTTATATCGCTAGCTCTACCACTTTGAACTTCAAGATTTAGTAAAGATTGGGGATATATTGGAGTTAGGTCGTCGAAAGCTTTAAACTTACGCACCTGTGAATGAGGTGAGCCATTTACCGCTGAAATATCAACAAGAGAAAAGAATTTTTCTTTACTTTTTGGAGGTCTTATGAACCCACCTATTGTATCACCCGTTCTAAGGCAAAATCTTTTTATTTGATTAATTGACACATAAACATCGTCAGTTCTGTGGGCATAATTTACCTCGGCTGTTCTTAAAAACCCGTAACCATCGTTCAATACCTCAAGTACCCCTTCGCAGTAAATTCTGTACTTCGAACTTCCAGATAAAGCTTTTAGTAACGAAAAGCATATCTCCTGCCTCGTAATTCCTTCAAGAGATTCTATACCAATCCCTTTAGCAAATTCCATTAATTGATCGACATCTTTTTTTCGTACCTCCTGCATTTTCAGCAAGATTGTATTTTGTCCTGCGTTAGCATAATCAACATTAGCATCTTCTTTTTCATCATGAACTTCCTCCTGTTCGTCCTGTTGGGGATTTAAATTGTAAGACTGATATCCTTGGTTGTAATCTGGCTGTTGAATTGCTCTTTGTCCTCTAAAACTTTCATCGTTATTACCATTAAAATCTCCATTATTACGAGGTTGATAGGATTCGTTAGTAGAACCATATCTCGACTCCCTGTCGTAACCATATTCTCTTCTTTCAGTTCTTTCGTAACCCCTTGATTCCCTACCTTCATATCTATCACCACGACCCCTTTCACGAACATCACCACCCTGCAGAGCCGTTTGCCATCTTGAACCCTGTCCAGCTTGGGAGAATTTTTCAGTAGAGGATTTTTCAACGCTATCCCTGTCTACACCACTTGGCAAAGAAAGAGTTGGCATTTTAATTCTTTTACCTATAGTTGTTTTTTCTTCCTTAGGTTCATCGTTATTAGTTGACTGCGTATTGTTGTTTTCGTTGCTTGACATTTAAATCGGAGTAGGAATATGAAACTTACAAATTATACATTAAACCAGTAAAGCTTAAAAAAATTAGCCTTGAATAATTATAACAAAATCGCTAGCAATAACAAAGACTGATTTTTTGGCGATTAGCAAATACTTAATTTGCGGACTGGCTTACTCAACAAAAGAAAATTATATTCTTTATAACTGTTGTAATCTAATTTTAACATAAAGGATTTACATTTGTCAACAATATTTTGTATTATTTAATTATTTAAACAGATTGTCAACAAAGTCGCTTAAATGTTGTTTGTTTTGTTTTGATGTGTAATTTTCAAGATTTTCAATTGTTTTATCAAATGTAATTAAACTTATGCGAGACTGATGTAGGGCATAAAATAAATATAAAACAAATGTACATAAGGCATCCTGCTCGCAGTAATTCCTTATTTCTTCAATTTTACCATCTTTATACATCTGATACACCGAGCTTCCATCGCCATCAAGTTTGCAAGGTATTTTAAAAAGTGAAGCAACTTCTGAAATTTTAATTCTAGCCGAACTACCAAAGTCTGAAAAAGCCTCGAGTAAATCTATATGCCAATCAAAAGAATATCTGTTGTTGTAGTTGCTCCACTTATTGCCAGTTCTGTATAACCAAGGGGCTGGAATTTTATGCATCATAGATCTATACTTAATTACAGGGACGTCAAAACCACGACCATTAAAACTAACAAGCCTAGGTCTTTCTTTGTTTAAATAAGTAAAAAGCCCCTTTATTATTTCTGCCTCACTAGATCCCGTCAGTCCTCCGCTCGCAACTGACGTAACAGAGTACGACTCACCATCTTTTTCATACTCAATATCACAGGCAACATAACTGATACAGGCAATTTTATGAAACAGCTGTCTGTAAAAAGAGTTATTTCCACCAGTTACATCAAGATGGTACTTGGTTAGCGCATCGGATACCTCCTCTTCACTTTCATCTTTTAAACCAAGATGATGCCTTGCTAAGTCTATGTCAGGAATTGTTTCTATATCAAAACAAAAAAGTTTTGATTGTTTTGCTTCTTCAAACATAGTAGAATTATTTATAAGTTTTTATTGCCTCTGTTTTTTATTTATCATGAATCTTGTTAAGGTTTTGCTTAGTGTTGCATTCTTCTTTCTAAGCAACATTGCCACATCCCTTGCAAAAGATAGTATAGGCGATATCATTAAAAGTCAATATCTTGAGGAGCAAAAAATTAAATACATTGACGAGTCAACTCTTGCAAAGTTACAAGAATACAATATATATAACGACTCCTGCCAAGAGATTTTAAAGAGACTTGTAATACTGAAGGTTGAATATTACGGATTTGACAAAAAAAATCATTACGGAGAGATTGTAACTTTTGACACATTAGCGGACAGTGTTTTTGAAATGTTTAAGCAATTAAAAAACAACAAAATACCAGTTTATGGAGTAGACCCATTTGCTGGGGTTAATATTAAAATTGAAAATGCAGAAAAAAAACTGACCCCTTTAAATAATTATAATTTTACTGGCTCTTTCGCCTGTCGAAATAATAGAGGTAACAAGTCTAGGTCTATGCACTCGATAGCTATGGCAATTGATATAAATCCTTTGCAAAATCCATTTTTACAAATCGATCAAGAACACAATAACGCCCTTATAGCAATTCATCCAAGAGATGGTGAAAAAAGTATTAACAAAAAAAACAAACAAAGAATCACACAAAATCAAGATGGCTTTATTGGACCCAAAACTAGAGCAACCTTTGCAAAATATGGCTTTACAACTTGGGGTGGGGATTGGAACTCTCCAATAGACTACCATCATTTTGAAATATCAAAACCTATTGCATACTTAATTGTTGCTATGCCGATTAGCGATGGTAAGATATTATTTGAAATCTACAAGTCATTTGCGGCAAAAAACGAAGTAGAAACATTTGTTAATCTACTTACAAACAAACTAAATATAACAACCAAAGATGATTTAATAACGGCGTACAATGCAAATCGAAATTTATTTATCGAATCAATAATACAAATAGCAACAAATAATGTTTATTAACACTGCTAGCAAAATTGACATGTTCCAAAAAAGCCAAAAAAATTATTTACATTGTTAGGGCCGTGATTTGACACCATAGCCTCGTTACTATCGTAACTAAAAGCTAGATGTACCGCATTTGCAGAATCGCCGCCAAGAACCAATCCATGCCAAGATTTAGCATCTCTAATATCCAAAAGTCCAGCAAGGCGGTTGTTGACAATCTCGGAGCCTATGTTTTGAAAGTTAATAGTATTTGCCTCCATAAAGCAAGCTGTATAGTATTTTGACCAAGTGTATTTATAAACTTCATTTTGCATCAATTTTGGGTTTTGCCTATAGGATGCAAAATTTTTGTAAAAATGGTTGCTTCTTGCCCATATAGCAGTAATGCAGCCGTCGTACATTGCTTGTTTAATTTCGTAAGGCAAATTTGATTTTAAGGATTGCTTTACGAGTTTAAAACTATTTAACCTTGAGGTGCAGGCATTTAAAAAAAATATAATAAAGATTATTGCTATTTTGCTACTTCTATTCATTACTAAAAAGAATAAATATTTTTAATAACAAAACTTGCAGCCTTGTATATATTTTTAATATAGTCAATCTCGTCGTGATACTTTGCAAATCCTAGGTAAGCAAGATTGATTAAATGTTGAATTTTTTCTCCGTAATTTAAAGGTAAAATATTTTTCATAAATTTGATTAGTAATGTCCAGAAGTTTTAAGACATCGTAAAGCTAAGTAAAAAGCCTTGACGAAGTTATTTTACTGGACAACAACAGGCTTTGTCTTTGGTTTGTATTTTGTTGTAGTTAATCATTTTGTTGTAATTTAATTATTAATTTTTATAAGTTTTTAAGGACTTTTTAAATTAACAACAACAAGATTTTGATGATTTGATTTGTATTTGTGCTGCAGATAGGACTTGAATAAGTGATGCTAAAATCTTAGTATCCAACATAACTATTACAGCAAATTAAGAAAAATGGTGGATGGTGAAGGATTCGAACCTTCGTAGACTTTCGTCGACAGATTTACAGTCTGCTGCCATTGACCGCTCGGCCAACCATCCACTGATGTAGAAAATCTTAAATTACAAAACAAAAGATGTCAAACTTTTTATATATTTTTTATGATTTATAATTTTAGAAAGCTTATTTTGCTTGCAAGTAAAAAATAATTGATTTAACTTTTTACAAAATTCTATTTTAATAATATGTTTATTTTTATTTTTTGATGTCTAAAACTGCTGTATTGGGCTTTCCTCGTATTGGTGAAAAGCGTGAGTTAAAAAAAGCTCTTGAGTCCTATTGGGCTGGTAAAAGCGATTTACATAACCTTGAATCCGTTGCAAAAACAATAAGGGAGCAAAACTTTAATAGACTTAAAAAAATTACATACATTCCTTCTTGCGACTTCTCGTATTACGATCTTATGCTTGATATGTCTTTTGAGTTAGGTATCGTTCCCCAAAGACACAAAGACACAGGACTAAATGGACTCGACCTTTACTTTGCAATAGCAAGAGGCTACCAAAAAAATGGCAAGGATGTTGTAGCTAGCGAGATGACAAAATGGTTTGATACAAACTATCACTACATAGTCCCTGAGTTTGAATCTACTACAAAACCAGAATACAAACCTTTTAAATTTGTAAAATTATTTAAAGAGGCAAGAGAACTGGAGTACAAAACAAGGCCGGTTATTATAGGTCCGGTTACTTACATAGCTCTTTCAAAATCCCACGATTCTACTGTTGATAAATTTAAGTTTTTTGATTCTCTTGTTGAGTCTTACAAAAGCTTAATTCAGGACTTAATAAATGCAGGTGCAACTGATATTCAAATTGACGAACCACTTTTAACTCTAGACTTGGACGACAACATTAAGTCTTTATATAAAAAAGCTTTTGGTGAAGTACTAAGACTTGACTGTAATTTTCACTTAGCTACATACTTTGAATCCATCAAAGAAAATTTCGATTTAATTAAAGATTTTAAATTTACTTCAATTCACATTGACAAAACAAGAGGCGGCGATGCCTTAGATTATGTGCTTAGCAACATTAAGGATGGAGTTAAATTATCTTTAGGCGTTGTTGACGGTAGAAACATCTGGGTCAATAACTACGAAACCAGTCTTGCTAGTATTCACAAGGCTACCGCAAAACTAGGGGCGGATAGGGTTATAGTTGCATCAAGTTGTTCGCTTACACACTCTCCTGTAACTCTTAGATTTGAAAAGGAAATTGACGATGAAATTAAGGAATTCTTAGCCTTTGCTGAAGAAAAAATTGTTGAAATTCTTGAAATTGCAGATATATCAAGTGGCATAAAGGGTAGCGAAGCTCTTGCTTTAAACAAGCAAATCCTAGCTAACAGAAAGCACTCTAAGGCTGTTCACAACCACTCAGTGCAGGACAGGGTAAAAGGTCTTGATGGTCATTACGAAAGACTTTCGATTTTTGAAAAAAGAATCGCAAAACAACAAAACACTTTAAAACTACCACTCTACCCTACAACAACAATAGGTTCCTTTCCTCAGACTGCCGATGTAAGAAAGGCAAGAAACGATTTTAAGTCTGGCAAGATGAGTCTTGAGTCTTACAATGCATTTATTAAAGAGCAAATTGATGGCTGTATTAAGTTTCAGGAAGATATAGACATTGATGTACTTGTACACGGCGAATTTGAAAGAAACGACATGGTTGAATACTTTGGCGAAGAGCTTGGAGGATTTATATTTACTGAGAATGGCTGGGTTCAAAGCTATGGTTCAAGATGCGTTAAGCCGCCAGTTATTTTTGGTGATGTTTATCGTAAAAACCCTATAACTGTTGAATGGTCAAGTTATGCAAAGTCACAAACAAAAAAGGTAATGAAGGGAATGCTCACTGGCCCTGTAACAATACTACAATGGAGTTTTGTAAGAAACGATCTTTCGCGAGAATTAGTTTGCAAGCAAATAGCTCTTGCCTTACAAGACGAGGTTTTAGATCTTGAAAAAGCTGGTATTAAGGTAATTCAAATTGACGAGCCTGCTATAAGAGAGGGACTTCCTCTTAAATCTGCAAAAAAAGCGGAATACCTAAAATGGGCGGTTGATTGTTTTAAAATTTCGGCTTACAAGGTTGCTGACGATACTCAAATTCACACCCACATGTGCTACTCCGAGTTTAACGACATAATTAAATCCGTTGCCGACATGGATGCCGATGTTATATCAATTGAAACCTCAAGATCTAACATGGATCTGCTTGAAGCTTTTGTTGACTTTAACTATCCAAATGCAATAGGGCCCGGTCTTTACGACATTCACTCGCCAAGAGTGCCAAGCAAAAGCGAAATGTTAAAACTACTTGAAAAGGCAGCTAAGGTTATTAAAAAGGAAAATCTTTGGGTAAATCCAGACTGCGGACTTAAAACTCGTGGCTGGAGCGAAACAAAAGAAGCTCTAATTGAAATGGTAGCAACCGCAAAGCAAATGAGAGGCTAAGCCATCATGCAAATCGAGGTCAAGGCTTATCCGCTTTCAAAAAAGAAGGAGGTTGTAAAAACCGAAGACCTCTTTGGCAATATAACATACAAGGTATATGTCAACTGTGCCCCAGAGGACGGCAAGGCAAACAAACAAGTTACCGCCCTGCTCTGCGATTATTTTAAAACAAACCAGCAATCCGTTAAAATAATCAAAGGCGAGCACTCAAGAAATAAAATTGTTAGGATTGGTTGATTAGCCATTATTCTCCCAGTTCTCTAGAAATTTCTTTCCAAATTATGTCAATTTTCTCTTGTCTTTGACTTGGATTTGCTTTTTCAGAAATCCAATCTTGAACAATTTTTCTTTTTTTATCGTTTTCAAGATGAAATTGTAACTCTCCAGTTAAAAAGTGTTCCAAGTTTTCTTCGAATCCATATCCATTAATTTCTTTAAGTCCTTTGTTATTTTCATCTCTTTGTTTTTCATTTGATGCAATATCCTTTTTTGTATATTTCTCTCCCTTTTTGTTTTTTGGGGGTAAGGTTTGATCCTTGTCGTATAACGCAAAACATTTAATTTTTAGCGAGCTGTATAATTCATAAAATCTTACAATGTTGTCCTTAGAGCTACAATTTACTATCGAAATATTACATTCGTCAATTGTTCTGGTTGGACTTTTATTTTCAAATACATATCTTAAAAACACTTCGTCTGTATAACCTTCAACTAAAAAAACTGCATCAGCAAAAAAAGCATTGTTAAATGATATTTTATCAGGTTCTATCATTTTCTGCCTTTCCGTAATTCCATTACTTTTACTACCTTTTGCATTTTTTGTTCCATTTTTGCCATCAATATAGAATCTATGAATTTCGTCCGAATCCTCGCATGACAAAAACTCCGATGAATGTGTAATGTAGAAAATTTGTATTCCATCATTTGCGAGTTTTTTTAATCTATTATATAAACTTTTTTTCGCATGTGGGTGAAGATGCAATTCTGGTTCATCAATAAAAATTATATTGTTAAAATTTAAATTCGTTTCCGATAATGCCTGCATCATACCTAAAACAAAAGAGGCCTGCTTTCCACTTGACTCAAGTTCGATCTCCACATTGTTTATGATAAAATTTACGCTTTCATACAACCTAGAAGAATTTGCTACATCCGTTGAATCGATATATTTTGGATAAGCTTCAATTTTACAACCCAATATTTGACTTAATCGTTCAGTAAATTTTTTATAGTCTGGAATTGTCTCTCGACTTAAAACATATCGGCCCAAGAATCCTCTATCTATTTTAAACATATCATCAAAACTTCTTTGAGAAGGTACAAAATTTATACTACCGAACTTCGTGCCTTCCATTACGAAGGAAGAATTCGCCATTTTTAGAAACTTACTTACTGTCTTATCTTCGAATTCAACAATAATTTCACAAGTTTTATCATTATCATTTAACCAATATTCTTTCCAATATTTTTTAATATCATATTCACCTCCCCGATAGTTTGGTATATTTATTACGCCAGTGTTTCCATTTCCTAATATCAAATTGACCGCTTCAAAAACAGCACTTTTACCAGTTCCATTTTTGCCGATAAAGGTATTGATTCCTTCATTGCAATTTATTGTGATGTCTTTAATACTTTTAAAGTTTTTTATTTTTATTGTCTTAATTTTCATGTTAAATTAAAGGTAAAATTAGCCATCTTACAACACAACCCTAACACCAAAATACATTGCAACAGCAAGCATTAACAAGCCTAAGAGTTTTTTAAATTTTGCTTCTGGCATTTTTTTGGAAAGCCTCCCGCCAAGCCCAACACTACAAACCGCACCAAGAATTACAAAAAATGCAATTTTAAAATTAACAGTTTTAAAAACAAATATACTTAAAATAGTTGCAAATCCTGATGTTATAAGCATTTGAAAAATAGAGGTACAGACTGCACGATTTTTTGAAAATCTAGCATAATGTAGCAAAAATGGAACAATAATAAACCCGCCGCCAACCCCCATTATTGGCACTAAAAAGCCAGCAAAGACACCAGCGAAAGAAGCAAATATCATAATTTTTCTTAAGCAAGTAACATCAACTTTATCACTTTTCTCTTCTTTATATTTTAAATTTACAAAGCTAAGCCAGCTCATAACGCAAACAAACATAATGCTAATAAAAATATCTGCTGAGTTGTATTTTTTAAAAATACTAAGAGCCGTCAGTCCAAACAAGCTACCAAGGATTCCAAAGGATGCTATAATGGTACCAAGTTTGTAATCTATGGCTTTTTCTTTTCGCCTTGCAAAAATATTTGTAATTGCCGAAAAAACAACTTGCAATGAGCTAACTGCCGAAGCTTCGGCTAATGGCAAGCCAACCAAAGAAAGCATAGGAGTTAGCACAATTCCGCCTCCAATGCCAAATAAGCCAGATACAAAGCCGCCGCAAAGACCTAAAAAAATTAACAATAAAGACTCTTGCATAAGGCTATAAAAAAACAAAAAAATTAATAATAATTAAAGCTTAAAAGATTATTTATATATTTTCAAAAAATTCTTTTGATTTTTTCAACAACTAGGTTAGAACTTATAAGTTAGCTTTTTTGTGTGATTGGTAATTTTATAAAAGATATGTCAAGTAAGTTAGACTGTAAAAATGTAAATGACTTTTTTCTTAGTCTTAAAGAGAAAAATATTCTTTTTATCGACTTTAGGTTTACCGATATACTTGGTAAATGGCATCACATTACAAGGGCGGTTAAACATACTGGTCCATCTGATTTTGTCGATGGCATTACATTTGACGGATCTTCGATACATGGCTGGAAAGATATCCATGAATCTGACATGTATTTTATTCCAGATGTAACCACTACATTCATAGATCCATTCACTGCTCAACCAACTGCAATTGTCTACTGCGATGTAATAGATCCAAAAACATCCAAGGGCTACAATAGAGACCCAAGAAATATAGCAAAAAAAGCTGAGGAATACTTTAGGTTAAGCGGAATGGGTGATGCTGCATATTTTGGACCAGAACCTGAGTTTTTTATCTTTGATAATGTTTTGGTGGAGGCTAATGGAAATATTTTTTCCTCAAAACTATCATCCAGTGAAACCTCGGATCATTTTAACAAAGAATATCCAAATGGCAACATGGGGCACAGACCTTTAAAAAAACAAGGCTACTTTCCTTGCCAACCAATTGATCACTTTGTTGATATCAGGTCGGAGATGTGCTTAGTACTTGAGGAATGTGGCATTGAAGCAGTCTTGCATCACCACGAAGTTGCAGCAAGCCAGTGTGAAATAGGGTTTAAATTTTCAACCCTTGTTGATACGGCTGACCAATTACAAAAATTTAAATATATAGTAAAAAATGTTGCCGATAGCTTTGGTAAAAGTGTGACCTTTATGCCAAAACCTCTTGATTGCGACAACGGAAGCGGCATGCATGTTCATCAATCAATTTGGAAGGGTGGTAAAAACACTTTTGCTGGTTCTGGCTATGCTGGACTATCTGAAAACGCACTTTATTACATAGGCGGAATAATTAAGCACGGTAAGGCTCTAAACGCTATTACAAATCCAATAACTAACAGCTATAAAAGATTAGTTCCGGGGTACGAAGCTCCAATTTACTTAGCCTATTCAGCCTGCAACAGATCAGCATCCATAAGAATTCCTTATTCAGCTGGCGATAATGCGAAAAGAATTGAAGCTAGATTTCCAGATCCATCATCAAACCCATATCTTACATGTGCAGCTTTACTTATGGCTGGTCTTGATGGCATTAAAAATAAAATTCACCCAGGTGAGGCTACCGAGGTCAATCTTTACGAACTTGACAGAAAACATCCTTTAAAAAAGAATGCTGTTTGCAAGTCTTTAAAAGATGCCACTGAAGCTCTAGAAATTGATTATCAGTTTTTACTTGAAGGCGGTGTTTTTGATGAAGATTTTATCAATACTTACATTCAAATGAAGGAGGATGAAGCTGGAAGAATGGAATCGGTAAGTCCAAAGGAAATACTTGAATACTACAGCTGCTAAATATGTCGAAGTCATTAGGACTATTTTTTTGGCTAGGCTTTACATGTTGCTTTAAACATTTTGCCTTAGCTCAATCACCAAATAAAATATCAAGTCAATATAAGATAACAACATCAAATTCTAAAGAAAATAGTGCTAAAAAAAATCCAAGGCAGCAATTAAAACAAGCTATCGAATCAACAACCGCGCCAATCACTCCACTTCAAAAAACGAGTGGGAAATTTGCTTACATCAATAGACTAACCGGAAAGTCCACAATATTTAACCTTTTAGTTGGCGATAAATACGAAATTGAAGAAGAAGGGTTTAAAATAAAACTAAAAGATTGTAAAATTATTGATGATGAGTTAAGTTTAAAATACAAGGCTAATGTTGAAATGCTCAAAGTAGCTAACGACAAAGACTACCCTTACGATGGAGATGTCGACTCCGAAGAGGCTTGGAAAAATGGGCCTCAAAATAGTTTATTCGCGTTAAATTTAATTTCATGTAATGAACCTAATCCAAATACTTGAATCTTGCAAAAGCAAAAACATATCTATTACAAGACAGAGGGAGGTTATAATTAATTCCGTTTTAACTCTTTGTCTAAACAAAAAGCATCCAGATGTCGACGACATCTATATAGCCATAAAGTCTCTTGACTCAAGCCTTGGAATTGCAACTATTTATAGATTTCTAGCAATTCTTGAGGAGGCAAAAATTATAATAAAACATAACTTCGGTGATGGAAAGTCACGATATGAATTTAACGACAAAGCCAATCATCACGACCATTTAATCGACATTGAAACTGGTGATGTTGTAGAATTTTTTGATAAAGAGCTTGAAGTCCTTAAAGACCAGATTGCTAAAAAGCTGGGTTACAACCTGACTGATCACAGACTTGAATTAATTGGTACAAAAATTAAATCCTAACTTAAGATGAATGGCAAAAATTATATAATTGCACTTTTTATTGCATCTTTTCTTTTGCAGTCTTGCGGCGTAGCAAAAAAAAAGAATAAAATAGAAATTTTCAATAATGTAAATCATTTTACTATTAAAAAAATAGGTATCAAAAATCAGTACAAATCAAATCATGATAATTTAATATCATTAGCTAAGATTAAAGAATGTAATGAAAATTTAAAAAATACCCCCATTAATACCGACTCAATTAACGAGCAAATCATAGATAATGATTTAATAAGTAGCCACAAACTCACTCTTAAACAAAAAGCAGAACTTTACTTTTTAAATAAAAATGAGCTAGCTTTTGCCCTAAAAACAATAGATGGGCTAAATTATATAAAAAAGCCAGCTTTAAAGAACTCCTCTCAATTAGAGTTAAAACTTTTATATAAAGATTATAAATCAAAGGTTTTAACTAGGGCAAAACAAGAAAATGCTTTAGTTTTTTTACAAAAAAACATAAATCTTTTAAATCAAATAGAAAAATTGTACGGCGTCGATAAGGAGGTTGTCGTTGCCCTTTTTACATTAGAAAGTGACCTTGGTAAAATTAAAGGTACTCACAAAATTATTGATGCACTATTCTCCCTCTCATTAAGTCCAAGTTTAAGTGTAAAGCGTAGAGCTTTTTTTGAATCTGAGTTATTTGCAATCATAAAAATAATATATTACAATATAGGTATAGATAAGGAAGTAAAAGGCTCTTGGGCGGGTGCATTTGGACTTGTTCAGTTCATGCCATCAACTTTTTTAAAATTTGCCGTTGATTTCGATGGTGATGGTAAAATTAATTTAATGTCAGAGCCTGACGCCTTGGCTTCTGCATCAAACTATTTAATGTCAATAGGTTGGCAACCTAAAAAAAAACTTGCAAAATGGATAGATGTAGATAAAAAAAATCTATGTCTTTCTGGCACAATTTATGAGGATGGACATCTTGTCTTTATTGACAAAAATAACACCGATTCCGACAATGCCATTATTGCTTACAATAATTATTTTATGATACTCGATTGGAATCGCTCATTGTTTTTTGCAACAAGTGTTTTTGAGTTAAGTGAGTATTTGAAAAATCACAATACTTAATACAATAATAAAATTAATTAACAAATACCATGTTTAAAGCAATCTTTAGTGAATTGAAATTAATAAAAAGCTACATAAGGCTTGCAAGATTAAATAACCTGACTGGCTTTTTTCTAACTTTTCTACCTGCTTACTGGGGTCTGGTAGCTGGCTGGCATGAATCTTCGATCACAAATCAAATGCTTGATATTTCCTTTGCAAATGGGGGTAAATATTTTTACATTTTACTAATAGGTGCCCTACTTGCAAGATCAGCTGGGTGTATTCTTAACGATATTACAGATGTAGAGTTTGATAGAAAAACTACAAGAACATATTTAAGACCAATTGCAAATGGGGATCTTAGTAAAAAACAGGCATATGGTTTTTTACTTTTTATTGGAACATTGGCAATGCCACTTTTATGCTACCTTCCAACAAATGCTATAATTGTTTGTCTTGCGAGTCTGCCATTGATGGCAATTTACCCTTATGCAAAAAGATTTAGTCCATTTCCTCAGTTATTTTTAGGGCTCGTTTTTAATCTTGGGCTTTTTGTAGGATATTTATGCTTTAACAAAACCATTCCAAACCGCGCAATATTTTTGCTTTATGGCGTTGCAGTTTGCTGGACCTTTATTTACGACACAATATATGCCATGCAAGATGTAAAAGACGATATAAGAAATGACGTAAAATCATCTGCCGTAACCCTCGGAAACTCAAGTTACAAAGTGCTTTATGTGATAACGATCATAATAACTCTTAGCTTAATAATCTACGGTAAAATTAGTGGCTATTGCAATAATTATTTTACTTACTGCGGATTGACATCTATGTTTTTATTAACAATTCTAACCCTGAATAAAAATAAGCTTATTTCACACAAAACTTTTTTCAATTTATCAACCACTGTTGGTCTTGGTGTTGCAATTGCAATTAGTCTTGCAAAAAATTGTTTTCTTGTTGTAATATAGCTTAGTGAAAATAAGAGTTGATTTTAAAAAATATAGATTTTAGAATTTATTAATTGTGATATATTTTATCTTGTACATATGGAAGTTTTAAGGGTAAAAAAAGGACTTTTGCAAAAAATTACTTCAAGTAAATTTTACAAAACTCTCGATAATAAAATTGGTATATTTAATATAGCAATAGTATCAGTTTTTTCAATGCAAATTGCACTTTCAATTGCATTACGGCCTTTTAAACCAAGTTTTCTACAAACTCCCTACCCTCCAAGTAAGTTGCAAGTTGACTTTTTAGCAATGGGCGATAAACAATTTTATTTTAGATATTTAGCATTACAGCTGCAAACTGCTGGCGACAAAATAGGTTACATTACATCACTAAGAGACCATGATTATCAAAGAATTTATGGCTGGCTTACCGCAGCTGACGATATGGATATGAAATCCTCTTTATTGTCAGTTTTGGCTGCCAATTATTATGGCTCAACTCCAAAAACTAAAGATTTATACTGGATTGCAAAATACTTGACTGAATCTGGAATAAAAGATCCTGAAACCAGATGGCGTAGCCTTACTTACGCAGCTCAAATAGCTGCAACCAAAATAAAAGATTATGATATGCTAGCTAAAAGCATAGGGCCACTATCTCAAATTAAAAGTGATAAGGTTCCAATGTGGGCAAAGATTATAGGTCTATTTTATTTACGCAACGGTCTTAAGGACGATTCTACGCTAACAGAGGATGAAAAAAAAGAAATGACATGTCGATCTATAGCATTTTTAAAGCAGGTTGAAGAAAATATTTTTGCAGACAAGGATAAATTAAAGGAACTTGAAAAAGACAATATGTTCGTATCAATTATTGTGGCAAGAATTAAAGATGTAAAGCGTCATGCTAAGTACATACCTGAATGCGCAAATTTTACAACCTATTCTTAAATTTTTGTGATTAAAGAAAATGTCATTCAATCCACTGTTTGTTAGCACAAGAGATAATCAAAAAGAGTATAA
>CAMDBF010000022.1 GCA_945889175.1 Rickettsia typhi | reverse complement strand
AGCTGGCTGGCGTGGCGAGCCTAATGGGGATTAATCGGGATATAAAATATATTTCTTAGTCTCTATCACAACCCCACCCAACCTCCCCTAAGAGGGGAGGAGTTACAGAGTGGCATCCTAGAGGGGAGGGGTTAGGGAAGAGGTCTATTGTAGATGTAAGACTGATTTTTAAAACAGGGATTTAGTTTTGTCTATTATTTTTTAGCAGTGCCGATTAGCAACAGTAGCAAGTAAAGCAAAATTTTATCTTTGTGTAATTTTCAGCACTGGTTCAGTTATGTCAATAATTGTTGATGGCTTGCCACTCATGTTAGTAAAAAAAGTCTCGCTAAATATAAAATCTACTTTATTTATCACCTGCGAATCCATTGATTTATAATCCTTAGCCGGCTCAAAGCCAGAGAGATTAACACTTGTTGCTGCAATTAGTCCTTGCGTAAAAAGCTTTGAAGCCTTAAGGCAAACCTCGTTACTAGGTATCCTTATGCCGATTATGTCATCTTTTATTATCAAGGGGCTAAGGTTTTTAATTAAGGCTTTACTTTTAACCTTAGCAACAATAGTATAGGCTCCGGGTAGTAATAGAGTTATGTAGTCTAACTGTTCTTTTGTAATAAAGCAGTTTTCAGCAATCCAGTGGGTGCTGTAGGTAAAAATGGCATAGGGTTTTGTTTTGACTCTATTTTTGATTTCAAATATCTTTAAAACTCCATCATTATCAAAAGCATTGCAGGCGATTCCGGGTATTGTGTCCGTTGGTATTATGGCAGTGCCTGAGGATTGAATTTTATCAATAAAATTTTCTATCTCTATATCAATTTTTTGCATATATTAAATATTAAATTTAATGCCCTTGACCTTGGCTAGATATATTAATTGGAGCTGCCATTCTTGCATCCAAAAAGCTCTCGTTATTTTTTAAATTAAATCCTGTTGTAATTTGGTTAAACAACTGCGATCCACCCTCTATTTTAAGTCCGCAAAGATTGCCAAAATTGTCAAGAACCGATTTTGCATCATCTAAGTTACTTGTTACAAAGGCATTCATTACATCCATAATCGACTGCTCGCCAAGTATGCCCTTTGACATTAAGTCGTTAAAATAATCAGATAGTAGCTTATCAAGACTCTCGGCACTTGAGCCTGTTGATGTTGAGCTCATTTTTTGATGTTGATTCATCATCTCGGCAGTTAAAGCCGATTGTGCGGACATTTCGGATGGGTTCATATTTATTATTCAAAAATAACACCAAGATTTGCAAGTATTTTTATAAAGTTTGGAAAGCTCGTTGCAATAGGCGATGCATCGTCAACCTCAATTCCCGAGATTGACCTAAGCCCTGCAATTAAAAAGCTCATGGCGATTCTGTGGTCAAGCCTTGTTTTAATCGGCTCTTTTGGCGAGGTAAAGGTAAAATTGCTACCCATTCCATTTATTTTTAAATTACATTTTTCATAGTCAGCCTCAACACTCACCCCGCAAAGACCTAGGTTTTGAACTATGGCATCAAATCTGTTGGACTCCTTTGTTGTAAGCTCGTGCAAGTCGTTAAACTCACTTGTGCCATTTGCAAAGGCACATATTACTGATAGTATTAAAAATTCATCCACCATGGCAGGCACATCCTTTGCGGTGGTAAATGCTGGCTTTAAATTTGGGGAATATTTTACGATTACATCGCCAACCATTTCAGCAGATTGGGTTTGTTGATTGACAATTGCAACATCCGCCCCCATGTTTTGTAAAACTTTTATAAATCCAATACGAGTTGGGTTTATGCAAAGATTTTTTATTAGCAAATTACTACCTTTAATCAACACCCCAGCTGCAATTATAAAGGCTGCAGATGATGGGTCAGCTGGTATAACGCAGTCGGTGGCTTTTATTTGATTGAGCCCCGTGATTTCAATTTTATTTTCATTCTCGTAGGTTGCAACATCCGCCCCCATGTTTTTAAGCATTATTTCGGTGTGGTCACGGGTTTTTTCGGGCTCGGTAACTGTTGTTGTGCCCCTTGTGTTAAGCCCAGCCAAAAGTATCGCACTTTTTACCTGTGCCGATGCAACTTTTAACTTGTAATCTATTGGCATTAAGTTGTTGCTACCTTGCAGGCTTATTGGTAAATTTTTTGCCTCCTGAGGAAAAAACCTAACTCCCATTTTACTTAAAGGCTCGGTTACTCTAAGCATTGGTCTTTTAGATAAAGACTCATCCCCGCTTATTCTAACATCAAAGTCGTAAGAGGCAACAAGCCCCATAAACAATCTTGTTGAAGTGCCAGAGTTGCCAAAGTATATCTCTCTTTGCGGTTTTTGCAGGCCGTTTAATCCAACCCCTTTTACTATATAATAGCCATCGTGTTGCTTGTTAATTTCAACCCCGCATTGCCTAAGTGCTGTAATTGTTGATATTACATCCTCGCCCTCAAGCAAGTTTGTAATTTTAGCTGTGCCTATAGCAACTGAGTTAAACAAAACTGCCCTGTGCGAAATAGACTTATCGGGCGGGGCAACAACCTCGCCAATAAGCGAAACATTGCACGGCATAGCCTTAATACTTTGTTTTATGCTATTTAAAGATGACATGGCGAAAACAAAAATTGATAAGCATATTATATTTTAAAAATTTTATTATATCAAATATTTTTAGCAAGCTCTTTTTTGGCTTTAATAATTCAAATTATTAAGTAAATTAGACTCTTAACTAGTCAAGGGTCTAATAAATTCTTAAATTGTTCTCCGATAATCGTATTTATTTCATAAGGAAAGCCCTGCGTATGCTTTGCAAGTTCGTTATATTCTGGCATTCTATCCGTCATTTTATAATGATTATTATTTTTTAGAAAAAAGAAATGCCTTTTTGTTTTTATACTAGAAAATCGTTTTTTATATTTATCTAGTTTTGAATTACCACCACCCCAAACATACCAAACAAACGGAAATAATTTTTTCTCAGTTGTGCATATTAAATCATCGGATGATATTGACTCATATTCTTTGATTGCCTTGTCTAGATTGTTATTACATAAATAGAATAAGTTCAACACTTGAATATATTCATTTGATTTGATATTTTGTTTATATTTCAAAAATATATTCCTTGCAGTTGGAAGTAATTTATCTCCGTTTAAATCAATTACATCATAACCATTTAAAGCAATATCGCTTGATTTTGCCGAACCTGGATTTTTACCAACAATTGCACCAATGCAATAATCATTATCGGATGGATTGTGTGTCGGTGCCAGATATATTCTTGTGTCGTATCTAAAGTTTCCGTATTCACTTTTTGTAAATTTTGCCAAAAAACTTGACCTTGTCATACACTTTTTATTAACTAAGTATATACTAGTAGTCAAGATAGTAACAGTCAAGATAATTTATGCCATTTTCACTTTCCAAATAGGCTTATTAAATACTTGATTATTTTGAATTAGCTAGAGCTGTTTCAATCCTCTTGATTTTAACAAATATATAATAAATACCCCTCCCTTTTTTAGAGTGAGTAGTCAAAATAACCCCTCCCCTTTTAGGGGAGGTTGGGTGGGGTTTTAACAGAGTTTAAAAAATATACCTTAAACATCTCCATTAAATACACGCCCCCGCCCCCAGCTGGCTTTGCCAGAGGGTGTGTGTTATAATACCAAATCCAATTAAGAATTACTTGCCTTAATAGATCCATTCCGCAACTCTTACTACATAACAATACCTCTCTTCTTTTAAACAAACCTCTCTGCAAGGCAAGGCTCGTAGCCACCCAGCACTTTTTAACCAAATGGGACAAGCTGAAGCGGCGAGCCTGATGTGTGGGACTTAGAAAATACCAAAGGCGATTTCAATTGTAAGATTTTTCTCATATATTTATTTTTCTGGCTTCTGGTTATTGCCATCGCCTCTTTTTTCATCGGCTTTGTAGTAGCCAAGGAGCTTAGTTTTAGTTGCAAAAAAGCCAAGCTCCTCCATGGCAAGGGAGACTCTTTGCTCGGATGGGTGACCGTAAAAGCTTAAAAAAAACTGTGCTGAATTTGATGATATTCCCCCCGGTATGTAGCTTTCAATCTTAAGCAGGTCAACATTATTTGTTGCAAAGCCGCCTATAGCCTTGTAAATTGCGGCTGGAATGTTGCGTACAGTAAATAAAATTGAAGTTATAATTTTTTCATCTTTTACCGATAAAGGCTCTATTTCCTTTGATATAACTATAAAGGTTGTGTAATTTTTGTCGCTATCGGCAAAATTGGTTTTTATTACTTCAAGATCGTAAATTGCCGCAGCCTGAAGCGATGCTATGCATGCAAGAGTTTTGTCCTTAGCATTTGCAACATGTAGTGCCGATGCTGCAGTGTTTGAAAAGGATTTAAGCTCGGTCCCGCTACCAAAAGTTTGTGTAATATTTTTACTGCACTGCATAAGTGCCTGCTCGTGGGAGATGATTGTTTTAATGTCCTTAATACTACCTCCTTTTGCCATAAGTAGGTTGTGCCTTACTGGCAGTATATGCTCTGCAATTATGTAGCATTGCATTGAGGGAAAGAGATTGTGAATTTCGGCAACTCGCCCTGCATATGAATTTTCAAGCGGTATAACCCCTCTGTCTAATGTTCCATTTTCAACTGCGGTAAAGACTTCGTCAAAGCGTGCAAAATTTATAAAATCGGAATCTTGGCTTTTAAATAAATTTGTGGCGGCTTCAAAGGAATAGGAGCCTTTAATTCCTTGGTATCCGATTTTTAATTTCATTTATCAAAGGTATAAATTCATCTAGTATGTCTTTGTAAATTTCCTTTTTAAAGCTAACAGCAAGAGAGGCAAGGGTAAGATGACTTACCCACTTCCAACTTGTGAACTCAGGCTCTGCGGTATTTAGGTTAAAATTATAATTATTATCTTTTAAAAGCCCCAAAAACCATCTCTGCTCCTGCCCTTTGTATTTTGCCTTGTCCCAAGGGGTTGACACTTCCGCCGGTATGTCGTATCGTAAAAGCTCCTTGGTTTTTGTAAGAATGGTAAATTCATCTTTTTGTAAAGAAATTTCCTCAAATGACTCTCTATACAAAGCCTCAATCTCCTCCTCGCCTTCCTCAATACCGCCCTGTGGCATTTGCCAAGTATTTAATTTTGTTTTATGTGCATCCGCTCTTTTTGCAACAAAAACATGTCCCTCTTTGTTTAAAAGCATTAAACCAACACCTTTACGATACATAGCTTTTTTTTAATAAAAATATAAAAATTAAGCTGTTACAATTTCGTTATGACCAGCCCCAGATGGTATCATAGGATAAACATGCTCGTCCTTTGATACAATGCAATTAAAAACTACTGGACCATCGTGTTCTATCATCTCTTTAAACTTTAATTCAAGCTCATTTGGATTTGAGCACTCAATACCCTTAATGCCAAAGCTTTCGGCTAAAAGCTTAAAGTCGGGCAGGGAATCGGTGTAGCTGTGACTGTGACGGCTTTCATAAAAAAGCTCCTGCCACTGCTTAACCATACCCATATAGCTATTGTTGATAATTACAAGCTTGACAGGTAATTTGTACTGTTTAATTGTTGATAACTCCTGAATGTTCATAAGCACGCTAGCATCGCCGCTTATACAGATGACTAATTTGTTTGGATTGGCAACCTGTGCCCCAACAGCGGCAGGAAGACCGTAGCCCATGGTTCCAAGCCCGCCACTTGTGAGCCAGTGCTTGGGGTTTTCAAAGTCAAAATACTGTGCTGACCACATTTGATGTTGACCTACGTCGGTAGTTATGATTGGCTTGTGTGTTTTGTAAGTTATCTTGTTTAATGTATGTAGGGCAAATTGTGGTTTTATTAATGACTTTGAGTCCTGATTAAAAACAAAAGATCCCTTGTCTTGCCAAGATTTAATTTGTTGCCACCAAGAGTCTATTTGCGGTTTTTGTTTTACTAGCAAATCCCATTGTTTGGTAAAGATTTGCAAAAAATCGTATATGTCAGATTTAATTGCAATATCAACACCTATTGTTTTATTAAAAGAGCAGGCATCTATGTCGATATGTATTTTTTTGGAATTTGGCGAAAATTTACTCGTTGCTCCAGTAACTCTATCGTCAAACCTAGCGCCTATTGCAATCATAACATCGCAGTCGTGCATTGCCATGTTTGCTTCAATTGAGCCGTGCATGCCAAGCATTTTTAGGTATTGGGGGTGTGTGGTTTCAAGGCAACCAAGACTCATAAGGGTAGATGTTACTGGAAAGCCAGATTCTTCAATAAAACTTCTTAAAAGTTCCAAGGCTTTTGGGTTGGAGTTGACGATTCCGCCGCCAGTGTAGATAATTGGTTTTTTAGCATTTTTTAGTATTTCTACCGCTTGATTTACTGATCTTATGTCAATTTGACTTTGGTATTTGCCTTGCATTGATGCCCTAGTTTTATAAATACTAGCCTTATGACTTACCGCTGTATTTTGAATATCCTTTGGTATGTCAACTAAAACGGGACCGGGTTTGCCAGATTTTGCTATAACAAATGCTTCCTTCAAAATATCCTCAAGTTCATTTACATCTCTTACAAGATAGTTGTGTTTTGTGCAGGATCTACTTATGCCAACCAAGTCCGCCTCCTGAAAGGCATCAGTACCTATAAGACTAAGAGGAACCTGCCCCGTGATTGCAACAATTGGCACCGAGTCCAAAAAGGCATCCATCAATGCGGTAATTGTGTTTGTTGCCCCTGGGCCAGATGTTGCAAATAATACACCAACCTCCCCGCTTGATCTAGCAAAGCCCTCTGCGGCATGACCTGCGGCTTGTTCATGTCTTGTTAAGTGATGTTTTATTCGTCCATCTCTAAATAAAGCATCGTAAATAGGTAGTATTGCCCCGCCTGGGTAGCCAAAGATTGATTTAACATTTAAATCTTCGTGTAAAACTTTTATAACCAAGTCGGCCCCTGTAAAGAGGTTTGTTGTTGTCATTTATGCTTGTAAGAATTTTTTATTTAATTATACCTTTTTCCTCTAAAAGCTTTTTAAGATCGCCGCTTGCAAACATGTCAATAACAATGTCACAGCCACCAACAAACTCACCTTTTATATAAAGCTGAGGAATTGTTGGCCAGTTTGCATAATCCTTTACGCCTTGTCTAATTTCCTCGTCGGCTAAGATATTGATGTCAAGATAGTCATTTAAACCAAATTTTGCAAGGGTTTTAACCACAGCAGCCGAAAATCCACACATTGGCATGTCTTTACTTCCCTTCATGAATAAAACAATATCGTTTGATTTAACCATTTGTTCGATTTTATTTAAAACTTCCTGCGAGCTCATAGAATTATAAAAAATGTAATATTAAATTATGTCGTTAACAATCCATTTTGTAGCATTTGCATCTGCAGCAAAAGGTCTTGAAATAACGATTGAATTTGTAAATTTAACAGGAATATGCTTTGAACCTGCAATTACTTCCTCCTTTTCGTTTTGGATATAATTAATTTTAAGACCTTCAAAACAAAGACTAAGTTTAAGAGAGTTGTCCTTAAATTCAAAAATTGTATAACTTGATTTTTCAACCTTGTAAATCATTGAAATCTCTTTGTTTGTTGATGTTTCAATTTGATCTTTTTTTATTTTTTTTGCATCGAGAATTGTTTTTAGTTTTTCGTAAAGAGGTTTTGCAAGAAGACCGTCAAAATTATCAACATTACCATCCTGAAAGGCTATAGAAACATCTTCAAAAAACATAACAGCAGAATCTTTTATTGCAACAAGGTCAAGACTTGGATGTTTTTTAAAGCATTCGTTGTAATTTGCAAGCAATTGCTCAGTAAGAAGTTCTTTATTTTTAGCATCTATTTTTTCAATGTTTTCTCTAAGAGTTTCAAGCTTCATCTGATTTATTTGAATTGTTTTTTGATTTTTACAATCCTTAGTTTCAATCTTAGTAGACGACTTAGCTTGACAAGATGTAGATTGCCCTATTAGTCCTATTGAACCTTGGGTATTTTTTTTAATTGGATTTGGAACTATGCCAAATATTTTTGCTCTTTTGCCATTCTTTGCATTTTGATTAGAATCGACCGAGTCCTTGCCTAGTACATAGTAAAATTTAATTACTATCAAGACTAAAACTATGGTAATAAATATTATGTCAGCCATATGCGTTATCATTAAAAAATGCAAAACCTTTCTTAATAAAGATTAAGTTGTTTTATCTAAATTTCAAGTAAAGATAAATAAAATTTAAAATACTAAATATTTAAGAGTTTTAAGAAGTTTATGTTTTCTTGACTTTTTTGTTGTATTATCAAGTTTTAACAAATAAACATTTATAATATTTATTTATCTTTTTGATTTAAAAATGCAAGATTGTAATGGCTTAAACTTGAATTTCAAGCAACCAGAAATTCCTTATAATTCATTTCCCAGAAGACCTATCTTTTTATTATACCCCAAAAGAATAAATTCGGCAAAAACTCATCCAAGTCAACATACACATTGGCCACTAAGTAGTATCAAGGAAAATAAGTTTACAAAAATTGCTTTCTTGGCGAAGTCTAGCGTAATACAAGATTTAGTAATATCTCACAAATCTCCTTTAAATACACTTCACTTTGCAAGAAAAATACTTATTTTTTCACCTCTTAATAGACAAAGACATTCAACGCCTAATAACCCAAGATTAAACCCAGAAAATTTAGATTTAAAAAGAACAAATGTAGTCTTAAAAATTCTACGGGTAAAGATATTATCGGACTTACCAAATTCCAAAAATATAAATCAAACTAATACAAAAACTTTAAATGCCGATTTAATTCACATTTTCAATCAAGAGGAAAAAAGTTCTAAATTTAATATAAAAATTAACTACCCAGATGGAAAAACCAAAATGGCAAGAGTGATAACTAATTCAAATCATCCTATTCAACAAGAGATCAATCAGCTTTCATTAGAAAAAAAGATTATAGTAAGAAAAAACTAAGTACTTTAAATCAAAATTCAGCTCTCCAAGTAAAACCGCCTGCTAGAGTTGAGGCTAATAAATTTCCTATAGAAGTCACTCACGAAAAGCAAAAACCTTTTGTTAGAAGAAGAATTTTACAACGACCGCAAAAAAGTACCACTAGATATTAAAGTCCAGTCTTTTGCCAATCATTTTTGAAAATTTCAAGCCCCTTGTCCGTTAAAGGGTGTTGAATTAGTTTTTCAATTAAGGCTGGGGGTAGGGTTGCAACATCCGCTCCAATTCTTGCACATTCCAAAACATGAACCGCATGTCTTACTGAGGCTGCAAGTATTTTAGTTTGAAAGCCGTAATTTAAATAAATCTCTTTTATTGCAACTATAAGCTCTAGCCCGTTAAAAGAAATATCGTCCCATCTGCCAATAAAAGGGGATACAAAAGTTGCGCCAGCCTTGGCAACAAGCAAAGCCTGATTTGCCGAGAAGCAAAGAGTTAAGTTCGTTTGAATTCCTTTGTCGCTTAAATACCTACAGGCCTTAAGCCCCTCCATTGTAGTTGGTAGCTTAACGCAAACATTTTTTGCTATTGAATAAAGCTCCTTTGCTTCCTTAATCATTTCATCGTATTCCCCAGATATCACTTCGGCACTTACGGGTCCTTTAACAACTGAGCAGATGTGAGCTATCGTGTCCTTAAAATCAAGCCCAGACTTTGCAATAATACTTGGGTTTGTCGTTACACCATCAATTATACCAAAAGAGTTAAGTCTTTCAATTTCTTTAATATCAGCAGTATCCAAGAAGAACAACATAATAACAAAACTATTAATAATAAAATAAGAATATAAAAAGATAATTGCAAAAATATTTATTAATTGCAACTTTTATTTGTTATTGCCAGCCTCAGGGATGTTTTATTGGGTTAAAGTATCCTTTGTGGCAAACTGATACTCAATTAAAGTGTCGGTTAATGCAAGCTTGTTTCTTATGTTGTAATCTAAGGTGTACAATAGATCCTGCTCCCTTGCATTTAGCATAAAAAAGTCGCTGTCTCCATTTTCAAACCTTGTTTTTTCGGCACTTACAAGTTTTTTGCAAATTTCAATTTCATTTTTAGTATTTTGCAAAACCTGCTTAAGTTCGTTAATTTTATTTTCAATTGCCTTAATCTCGCTTAATACTGAATCTTTGAGTAATTTTAAATCGTTTTTCACAATCGAAGCTTCCGACTTTGCCTTTTTATACTTACCGCTTTGTTTGTTATTTTCAAGAGGTATTGTTACATTTAAAGCAATTTTATTAGAGGCTGCGTCCTTTCTGTAGTCGCCGTTGCCAAAGTCTTTTGAAGATTCAAAGGAAAGGTCAACACTTGGCAGTAAATTGTTTTTTGCAATCTTTATCCTTAAATTGCTTTGCTTTAAAATCATTTCACTAATCTTAACATCAATTCTTTTATTTACAACCTCTTGTAAATAAGTTGGCTCAGGTGAGTTGTGGCTTTGTTTAATGCTATCTAAAAAATCGAGATCATCTAGTTTGCCGTCCAAAATTAAGTTCACATCGTGCAAATTACCATTTTCGTCCCTTAGATAAAGACTGAGATAAACCGCACTATTTAGTACTTCTCTTTTGATATTTTCAACAAGGGATTTTCTTCTTAAAATTGTTCTTTGATTTTCCTCAAGAATTATCGAAGGCTTATCGCCAGCTTTAACCTGCTTTTCAAGAGCCGCCTGCCTGTCGATAGCAATTTGTAAAATATCTTGATAAATGCCAAAAATTTGTTTTATATAAAAATACTTCCAATATGATTTTTGTGCATCAGCTTTAACCTGAGCCACTGTCAATTTGTTGTTGTAATTTGAGATATCAACATCCATGATTGCAAGTTTGTTTAAGGCATCTCTTTCGTTGACTAAAAAACCTCTTAGTAGCGATAGTTCAAATCCAAACATTAGCCTGCCCTCGTTTTTTGTATTGTAGTATTGGTTAATTTCGGGGTAATCGGAATTTCTTGAATTTGAATAAGCGGTATAAACATTTGCATTTGCTACAGATAGAGGTTTAACAAGCTTACTTTCCAAGTAACCCCTGTCCTCGTAGTATCCAGATACAAGCTCTCTTTGCTTTATGTTTAACTTTGTGTCAAATTCACCTCTTGCCTCTTCAAGTTTTGACTCCGCAAGTCTAACCTTTTCCTCACTTGCGTATATTTTTGGATAATGTTTTAGTGCCGATTCTGTAACAATGCTTTGACTTAAGTAAAATGCCATTGCATTAAAGCAAGGTAAAAATATTAACACAAAATAGATAAAGTATTTTAGCATATTTTTAATTTTTTCTTTCTTTAAGCAATAATTTTTGATCAGGGGTGATTGGAAACTGATTAATCTGTCTCCAAATTTCGTAACCTATTGACACCTTACCCATTCTAACCCAAGCAAGCACCTTTGTACCTTGCTTTATGTATCTCATGTCAGGCCAAGGTGAATCGTCCTTGTCGGGAATTACAAATACTCTCAACATTCCATTATCAGATATTGCATTATCGGTGATGCTCACAACTCCGCCAAAGGTCCCTAGAGCTGTTGACGGCCAGCCAGAGATTCGTAAAGCAGGCCAGCCTTCAATTTGTATTCTTACTTTTTGTCCTTTGTGAATAAGAGGTATGTCGTTTGGGTGAATAAATATTTCTATTATTGGATCACTAATTTGAGGTACAAATGTTGCAATCACCTCGCCTTGATAAACATAACTCGAAGAAGATTTTGATTGGGAATTCATCAAATATCCATCCTTGGGAGCGATGATAATTTGCGATTTTTGTCTTGAAAACTTTACATCGGTTTGAATTAGTTTTGCTTTAATTTCGTTTTCGTAAGACAGATTTTTTTGATATTCTATCTTAGATTTTTCAAAATCCTTTCGAGATGTAAGTCCTTGCTCGTATAAATCGTACTGTCTGTTGTAATTGATTTGCGAGGTTTGAGTTGACAGCTGTGCGTTTTTAAACTGAAGCTTTATAGAATCAAGTTCGTTTTCAAGCTTTAACATTAACTCAGGATCGTTATCCGAAATTTCGCCTATTTTGTCACCTTGTTTTAAAAATTGACCATCGGATGCATACCATTTTACAATTCTCCCACTAACCATTGCAGTCAAATCTTGAGTTCTTTCATCTTGATTATATGCAATGATTTTACCGTTACCCTTGGATGTTTGGTACCAAGGAACTATAAACAAACTTAAGAATGTTAGTGTAGTAAAAATGAATATAATTTTAATTAATGTTTTGTAAAAGCTTGGAACTTGGTCAATGGTAATCGTGTCTTTAATTTCGATATTTTCAAAATTGACAATTGCTTCACTAATTTTTTTTGAAGAAGCTAAAAGCTCATAAATGTTTTTAAGATTTTTTGTAAATTCACCAAAAGTTGCAAATACAAGAGAAAATATTATCTCAGAGGCTAAAAACTGAGGAACTGTTATATATCCCCTTAGCGTTAAAAGCCCTGACATTAACAAAAAAACTGAATTAGCGATTATGTATAAAATAAGAAAAATTATATTTTGATTAAGTATAACATTAAAGTAGTTTGTTTTACGCTTGTAGTACTCTTCCAAGCTTTTTTTAAGTGAAATATTTTTTTGCGTCCCATCATCGCTTTGCAAAATAAAGCTGCCAAGAGTGTATCTTGAGTTTAACTCTTTTTTATATAGTATGATTGATTTTAAAAAATAAATTTTAAAAACACAAAACACTATAGCAAATATTGCTAGATTAAATATTAAAAAAGAAAAATGGTAAAATGCCGTAAGAATTAAGCCTATGGTAAATTGCTGTATTAAGGCTGATGTTACAAATATAAAACTTGAAACATATTTTATAAAGTGCGATATTTCGGCATATGATAGCATTGCCTCGTGTTTTTTTATACCCTGACCCCCTTGAATGCTCGAAAGAATTATTGCATGGGCTTTTGTTAAAAAAAAATGCTTTTCAAAATACGAAAATGCAATTAATTGAAAAAGCTTTAAAATTGAGTAAAAGCTAAGAAAAAAAACTAAGCAAAAAACAATAATAATTATAGGAAAAATTGAGGCATTTGCCACAACTTGCCCAGCAATATATTGTATCGACAAAGGTAAAACAACATTAAAAAGACTGGCAATGATGCCATATGTTACAAGAATTAAAAGTAACTTTTTATCGGATTTTATTAGGTTAAATAAAATCTTTCCATAAATCTTAAGCGAAACATGATTCTTATCCATAATATTTTCCACAAATATTTATCCTTAGTTATTAATGATGCTTGCTTTTGATTGATGTTAATTACAAAAAAATTACAAGTCAATTATAATTTGTATTTAGTTTTACAATCCATTGACAGGAATTTTAATAAACCTAGGTAGCCTTCCAGCTAGCAAATTAACATGTAAAGATGGTAATATTAATTGCGGCACTGGCTTGTTGACTTGTTTTAAATTCATTTTTGCCAAGTATTCTTCCTTTTTTGTATCTTGGTTTATGGATATATTATTTTGTTTTTGCTCTGCAATTGTTGTTACAATTAAAGGCTGACTATCGTTAAAGGGGTATTCGTGCCCTACGCAGATTTTTGTAGAATCTGGTAGTTTGTAAATCTTTTGTACCGATTCAAAAAGTTCCTCGCTACTGCCACCCGGAAAGTCAGTTCTTGCCGTTCCAACAGAAGGCGAAAAGATTGTATCGCCAGCAAATAAGTAATCTTTAATTAAATAACTTACGCAGGCTGGAGTGTGGCCGGGTGTGTGTATTGCTTTTACACTTATTTCGCCAATTTTAAACTCATCGCCATCCTTCCATAATCTGTCAAAGGCAGAGCCATCCTCTTTAATGTTATCATCTTCAAATATCGGCTTCCAAAAGGCTAGCACTTTTTTAATATGCTCACCTATTGCAATTTTGCCCCCAAGTTTTGACTTAATGTAATGCGAGGCCGTCAGGTGGTCGGCGTGAACATGAGTCTCAAGTATCCATTCAAGCTCCAAGTTGTTGACTTGAATAAACTTTATAATTCTATCGGCATTTTCAGTATAGGTGTGGCCGCTGGCTTGGTCGTAGTCTAAAACTGGGTCAATAATTGCACATTTTTTATTTTTTAAATCGGTAACAATAAAGCTTGCAGTTTTTGTTCTTTTGTAATCAAAAAAAATCTCTACCTTCATAACTAAATAACAAAATATTTAATTTTATTTCAGTGCGTTCCAAGCGATTATGCCACCCTCAAGATTGTAAACATCAAGCTCATTGTCGTACTCCATAAGCATTTGACAGGCTCTTAGGCTCCTTACCCCGCTTCGGCAGTGAATCACTATTTTTTTGCCATCATTGGCCAGATCTTTTACATGTACAATTGTTAAGGTTGCAAGAGGTATCAGTACCGAGCCATCAATGTGGCACTCGTTATACTCAGATTGTTCACGCACATCTATAATTATGGCTTGATTTGCCTTAAGTAAGTTTTTTAAAGCCTCTGGCTCAAGTAAGTGTATCATAGTAGGTTGTAAATAACTATTTTGGTATATAGGTTATATTAGATAAATCTAATATATTAATTGTCAATCTTTTTTTTGCAAATGTGCTTTAAAAAACTTAAAATTTCAACAGTTTGTTCGTCAGTAATTGAATAATAGATAAACTTTCCAATTTTTTCATCTTTCAGAATGTCTTTATCTTTCAATAAAATTAAATGTTGAGATAGAGCAGATTGAGAAATATCTATTTTTTCAAGCAATTGTGAAACATTTTTTTTACCATCAAGCAAGCAACACAAAGCTTGTAATCTTATTGGATTTGCGATATTTTTTAATATCTGTGCAATTTTTACTGACAATTCTTTTTGATTCATTGATTTGTATTTAAATTGCAGGATTTGATATTTTTATCGGAATAGATTTTGTTCCAAGGCGCCTTTGCCAAAGCCACCGCAAGTCCGCAAAAGCCTGTTGTACCTGCAAAGCATAATCCGCAACCTATTAACAAAGTAATGAATGCAAGGTTGATGTTTACAAAATATGTTAGTACAAAAGATAAAATTAATGCGACACCAATTGTCAGCTGTACCTGTCTGTCAAGCGGTAGGCATTTTGTGGGTGCTTTTTGCACTTCAAAACCCTGCCCTATCCAAGCTTGAATTCCGCCCTCAAGATTGTAACACTCTTTATTCTTCATCTTATTTATAATCATTGAAGACCTTCCTCCACTTTTGCAATGAATTACAATTTTTTTATCATGTATTTTTGGCATTTTATCTTCATCAAAACTTGTAGATGGCATTAAAATTGAATCTTTAATGCTACAAGCCTTGTTTTCAAATCCTTCCCTTACATCGATAATTATAGCTTTATTATTTGTTATTAAATTTTTTAACTCACTTGGACTAATGGATTTCATATTTTATATTTATTAACAAGTTATCATATTGATTAATACATATTAGTAATATCTAATATATTGTCAATAATTTTCTTTTGATTTTTTAAACTCTATTACTTGAAACAAATTTTTTTTACAATTAATATTTAATGTATCTAAAAATATGTTATTAAAATATGATATGAGAATTTTTGAAAGTCAGTACGATCAGGAATTTACCGACTTACTACAATCTACAAGAGCCGATTTTAACGAAGACATAGCTCAAAGTGTTATCGAGACCTTGGCTGATATCAAATTTGGTACAAACCCAATTGATTATACAAATAAGTACTCTGGCTGCAATATTAAAAGTGTTAATGTTTCAAGCGGCGAAATTAACCTTGCCTACGAAAAGCTTCTTGACACAAAGCCAGACTTGATTAAGGCTTTAAACAAGGTTTTTGACAGGGTTTATAATTTTCATAAAAAACATTACGAATCAATAAAAAGTATCAAAGATTTTAGCTACACCGATGAACTTGGTAACAAGCTTGGTTATATTTTTAACTCCATTGAATCTGTGGGTATATATGTTCCAGGGGGTAGGGCGGTTTATCCAAGCTCTGTTATTATGAGTTTTATACCAGCATTTTGTGCTGGGGTTAAAGAGGTTTATTTTACCTCGCCACCAAACTCGGATGGTGATTTAAACGAGGCAATACTGGCTAGCATTTACATCTGTAAGGAGCGGAGTTATCAGTCCAAAACAATAAAAGGGGTTTATAAAATGGGTGGTGCCAGTGCCATAGCCGCTTTTTGTTATGGGGCAAAGGATGTAAAAAAAGTTGACAAAATAATAGGCCCGGGTGGTAGCTATGTATCAATAGCTAAAAGATTATTATTTGGAGAGGTTGGTATTGACATGGTAGCAGGGCCAACAGATTTAACAATTATAGCTGATGAAAGTGCTGATGCTGAGCTTGTAGCTCTGGATTTGTTCTCGCAGCTTGAGCACGGCGAAGATTCAAGAGTGTTTTTAATTACGGATTCAAGATATTTAGCAAATCTTGTTTGTGAGCAAATAGATAAAATTTTACCAAACTTAAGCAGAATGGGTATTATTGAAAAATCAATTGCAAACTCTGCAATTGTAATTGTTGATGCAATAGAGCAGGGGGCTGAGCTTGCAAATAAAATAGCACCTGAGCATCTACAAATTTGTACAAAAAATTCAGATACAATGCTAAGACTTATTAAAAATGCTGGTGCAGTGTTTTTAGGTAATTATACTTCGGAGAGCTTTGGCGATTACATTTTAGGCCCAAGCCATGTTTTGCCAACTGGTGGAAGTGCAAGATTTAATTCTGGTCTTTCGGTAATGGATTTTATGAAAAAAATATCTGTAATGCAAATTACTAATGGCAATGCTGCCAAAATACTAATGCAGGATGCGTCGATTATTGCAAATGAGGAAATGCTTGAGGCACATGCCCTTTCAATGCTTGCAAGGTCTAAGTTAAAGTGAGGGTTGTAGTAATTTATGCTTAAAAGCTATTTGTTTTTGCTGTTTTTATGCTTGCCTTGGCGTAATGCCTTTGCTGATTTTTTTGAACCAACAATTGGCTATTCAAAAAATGAAGTGTTTTTCATGGTGAATGGTGTCTCAGCATTTAACAAAACAAATAGCAATTTTGCAGGTAATTATCTGCATCCAAAATACTACCTAAATAGTAACGATTTTAGCACCGAAGAGTCATTTGAAGATAGTAAGTTAAAGCAAGAGGTTTTAAAAGAATTTGGTACCTATGATGGCTATGCTTTTGAAGTAAATCGCTCTTTAACATCAATTGATTTTGGTTTTAGCTTAAGATATTTTCAGGTTAGTAAGGACAAGGTATTTAATAATCCGCAAAATCCACAAAATATTGAAAGCTTTATTGCCGCAGGTCCAACCATAAGCTTGACGCCTTTTAAAAATATTGCATTTTATTATGCTCCGTCCTTGGCATTTGCAAAAGTTAAATTTTTAGATGGTGGCGATGGATCAAAAATGACTTATTCACAGTCTTTTGGCGTTGTATTGAGAATATTTTCAGCATCTCAAACAAATGCTTTAACTTTGGGGATTGGTTCCACGAGAATTGCAAAAATGAATACTCCAAATTTATCAATTGGTTTTTTTGTTGATTAATTAATAAAAATTGATTGCATAATGTAATTTTCGTTTTAGCATTTTTTTACTTAATATATTTAATATTATTATTATATTTTTTTATGGGATTTTCAAAAAATTTATTACAAAGCCTATCCTTAGCATCATGTATTTATGTAGCTAGCTATTCTGCATCATTTGCTGACTTTTTTAAAGATGTTTCAAAGCTTCCATCTGGCAATTATATTATAGAAAAATCACATGCAAGCCTTACTTTTAAGGTTAGTCATATGGGGCTTTCTTTTTATACTGCAAGATTTACTGACATAGCTGCTGATTTAACATTAAACACAAAGGATGTTGAAAAATCCACACTTACCGCTGAGGTAAAAATTAAATCTGTTAAGACTGATTACCCATTCCCTAAAAAAGAAAACTTTGACGAAGAAATAGGTGAGAAGTTTTTTGAAGTTGACAAGTATCCTGCTGCTAAATTTGTTGCAACAAAAATTGTAAAAACAGCCGAAAATAAAGGCGTTGTAACCGGCGACTTAACAATGCACGGTGTTACAAAACCAGTAAATTTTGATGTAACATTTAATGGTGGCTTTGACTCGCACCCTTATACTAAAACGGCTGCTGTTGGATTTTCGGGCAGTGCAAAGATTAAAAGAAGCCAATGGGGCATGGAGGCTTACCTTCCTCATGTTGGCGACGAGGTTGAGCTTTTACTTGAGCTTGAGTTTGTTAAAAAATAATTTCAAAACACTATGTCTAAGCTCTATGACAAATCAAATGTGTTTTACAAAATCATTAATAAGCAAATTCCTTGTAAGCTAATTTACGAGGATGATGCCTATTTTTGCTTTTACGATATAAATCCAAAGGCAAAGACCCATGCTCTTTTGATACCAAAAGCTGAACTTGTTGATTTTGATGATTTTATCGAAAACTCAACAAAAGACCAAGTTTGCGATTTTTTTACCAAGGCACACTTTGTAGCAAAAGAGATTCTTAAACTAAACGACTACCAGCTACACACAAACAATGGTGCTGGGGCTGGTCAGGTTGTGTTTCACTTTCACCTGCACATTTTAGCTAACTAAGCCAGAGTTTTACAAAAAGTAAAAGCCTAGCTAATTTTTAGCTCAATTCTTGTCGCTAAAAATATTTAAATCTAGTCTTTAAGATATGGCATCTTCACAGGTGGCGACAAGAAGTGTCAAGACCAATTCTTTATAGTTGTGTATTATGTCATTTCCCATTTCTAAATAGGCTTATTGCTCTATCTCCATTAAACACACACGCCCGCTGCCTTTAGGCAGTTGGGGGGCGGGGGTGTGTTATAACTTATACCAAATCCAATTAAGAATTAGTTGCGTTAATAAAACCCCCTGCATAACCCCCATCAACATCTACTTAAAGGACATACTTACAATAACATTTTTCACCTCAGGCTCGCCACGCCAGCCAGCTTTAGCTGGCAGGGGGGGTGGCGTGCGAGCCATTATATTGCAAAGAGGTTTGTTTAAAAGAAGAGAGGTATTGTCATGTAGCCAATGTTATGGAATAGGCCTATTTTATTAATGTAATTTTTAGATTAAAAAATATACTTTATACTTTAAACATCCCCATTAAACACACACCCGCTGGCAAAGTCAGCTGGGGGGCGGGGGCTTGTGTGTTATAATTTTAGTAAGGTAGCTTTATGTTTTTGCCATGGCTTTTAAAGTTAAGAGAATTCAAAGAGGTCTAATATCGTAAATTTCAATAGATAATCGACTTTACCTAAGGCTGATTTTTAAAACGAGGAGTTAGCTTTGTCTATCGTTTTTTGGTGGCGGCGTTTTTTAAAAGCAAAACTCTTTGCAAAATATTTTAAGCTTTATACAATGATGCTATAAAAATATATTTATCATTAATTTTATGTCTAACTACGATATTTCTAAGATTAGAAACTTTTCAATAATTGCGCACATTGACCATGGCAAGAGCACTCTGTCGGACAGGATAATTCAGGTTTGTGGCGGGCTTGAAGAGAGGGAGATGGAGGCACAGGTTCTTGACAACATGGAGCTTGAAAAGGAAAGGGGGATAACAATTAAATCGCAAACCGTGCGTTTAAAATACAAAGCAAAGGATGGTAGCGATTATATTCTTAATCTTATGGATACGCCGGGGCATGTTGACTTTGGATACGAGGTTAGTAGATGCCTTGCTGCCTGTGAGGGGAGTGTTTTGGTCGTGGATGCATCGCAGGGTGTTGAAGCACAGACTTTAGCAAATGTCTACAAGGCAATGGATGTTGATAACGAGCTTGTGCTGGCTCTTAACAAAATTGACCTACCAGCTGCGGATCCAGAAAGGGTGAAGAAAGAAATTGAAGATGTAATAGGGCTTGATACGACGGATGCAAAACTTGTTTCAGCAAAGGCAGGTATTGGTATTGATGAGTTAATTGAAGAGGTGATAGCAAAAATCCCTGCCCCGCAAGATGGTCTCTTGCGTAGCGAAAAACATGCAGCCCAAGTCAACAAGGATGTTCTTAAGTGCCTACTTGTTGACGCTTGGTACGACACCTATCTTGGCGTGATTATACTTGTGCGTGTTGTTAGCGGCTCGGTAAAAAGGGGTGATAGAATAAAAATGCTTAATACAGGCGGCGAGTACGATGTTGAGGGTGTTGGTTTTTTTACGCCAAAAAAAGAAAATGCCGAAGTATTATACACTGGCGAGGTTGGCTTTATTAATGCAAACATCAAAAATGTTGCAGATTGCTTTGTTGGGGACACAATTGTTGGCTTTAAGGACTCGACAACAAAGGCTCTTGCTGGCTTTAAAAGACCTCAGCAGGTTGTGTTTTGCGGGCTGTACCCGCTGTCAACCGAGGAGTTTGATGAGCTTAACGATGCGATTAACAAACTTGCTTTAAATGATTCAAGCTTTTCCTTTGAAAAAGAATCTTCCTCAGCCCTTGGTCTTGGCTTTAGATGTGGCTTTTTAGGGCTTTTGCACATGGAGATAGTTCAAGAGAGACTCTTTAGAGAGTTTAACATTGAGCTTATCACAACCGCCCCATCTGTTGTGTATAAAATGCTTACAAACAAGGGCGAAGAGAAGACAATTTACAACCCCCTTGAAATGCCAGACCCCGTCTACATTAAAAGCATGGAAGAGCCTTGGATTAAGGCAACAATATTTACGCCCGAAGAGTATCTTGGAGCCGTACTAAAGCTTTGCAACGACAAAAGGGGTGAGCAGGCCGAGATGGGTTTTACTGGGCAAGGTAGAATCAAACTTGTATATAAAATACCTTTAAACGAGGTGGTTTTTGACTTTTACGATAGGCTTAAGTCAATATCCTCGGGCTATGCAAGCTTTGAGTGGGAGATGGATGAGTATCGTGATGGCGATTTATGTAAGCTAAGCATTTTAGTCAACGGCGAGCCATTAAACGAGTTATCGCTTATCGTCAACAAGGCATCTGCCGAACGTAGGGGAAGAGCTTTGTGTGGAAAATTAAAAGAACTAATTCCAAGACAAATGTTTAAAGTTGCAATACAGGCTGCAATTGGGGCTAAAATTGTTGCAAGGGAGACCATCGATGCCTTTCGTAAGGATGTCCTAGCCAAGTGCTACGGCGGCGATGTGAGTAGAAAGAAGAAGCTTCTTGAAAAGCAAAAAAAAGGTAAAAAAAGAATGAAGGAAATCGGCAACA
>CAMDBF010000021.1 GCA_945889175.1 Rickettsia typhi | reverse complement strand
CTCCCCTCTTAGGGGAGGTTGGGTGGGGTTGTGATAGAGACTAAGAAATATATTTTATATCCCGATTAATCCCCATTAGGCTCGCCACGCCAGCCAGCTTTAGCTGGCATGGGGGGGTGGCGTGCGAGCCTTATATTGCAGAGAGGTTTGTTTTGAAGGAGAGAGGGTATTACAATACCAAGATTGTTATGTAAAGTTAAGCAAAAAATTGAACAAAAAGGGTACTTGAAGGGCAATATAACCACATTTCGCAAAAATACTTACAAAAACACATAAACGAATTTGAGTTTAGATTTAATCGCCGCAAACTAAAAAGTGAGATTATTTTTGAGGAGTTATTGTTGAGGGGGCTGGGGTTATAAAAGGATTATATCTTGTTTTGCAATTTTGGTATGATATTTTGTAATTTTGTATTGTTTAACTTTATTGTTTTTTGCAATAACAATCCCATCAACTTTATAAATAAAATTCATTGGATTGTCACTTGAATTAATAATATCTTGCCTTAAATCGTTAGTTATTTCTATCGGAACTGGGTTGCTGTCAATTTCTTTTATAATTCCAGCAGTCGCTAAATATTTTTTATTTTCTAAACTTTGACTTGGTTGATAAATCTCTAAATCAACCAATGTAAATTGTTTTTCAATTTCTTCAGTGTCTAGTTTTTTTAAAAATTGATCTCCATTAAAAGTTTCAGTGCATCCTTGTTGATAATCTGAGCTGAAACTATCTGTAGTCTTAGAATTATTAATAAAATAAAAATTTTGAACTGCCCCTGGTGAGTTGGTTATTGAAGAATTAATTTCTTGATGGGCAATATATTCTTTTTTATTATAATCAGTAAATTGTTTGTCTTTGTTTTCACCTCTTAAAAATAATGTAAAATCAATTAAATATTTTGTAAATTGCGGTAATAGAATAATTGTATTATCTATTAGTTCGTGATTATCTTTAATAATATTACAAACATCAACAATTGCACTTCCGCTTTTTAAATCCTTTAAATATAACCTTGTGTTTTCAATTGGTTTTAAATTATTTTTTTGTAAAAAACAATGATAAAGAGATTTTATACCATTAATTGATGTAGTAAAGTTATCAAAATCAATTTGTGAATTTTTTGGATTTTTAAATTCATATCTAAATATTTGCTCCATAACGTACAAATTACTAACATTTTTTCTAAACATTTTAATCATAAACTCAAAAAATTAATTGTCAATATAAAAGTCTTTTTATGGGTAATTACGAAAAATTCTCACTCATCATAAAATCAAAAAATTAAAATAATTGCTAAATTTTTTTGATTTTGTGGCATTTGTCAAAAATCTTTTGCTTTAAACAAAAGAAATACTTGACTAGAATTTTTTTGCCTGCATAATTTATAAAGACTTGTTTTTTAGTGCCGAATTAGCACAGCGGTAGTGCAACCGCCTTGTAAGCGGTAGGTCGTCAGTTCGATTCTGACATTCGGCACCATTGTATAAAAATTCATCTTATTACACTGCATTATGGCTGGGGTTGACTTTAAAGAGGTAAAAAAATCGTATGATGCAAAAAATACAATTTTTAGCGATGTGTCATTTTCTATTGAACTAGGAAGTGTTTTTGGCCTCTTGGGCTTAAATGGTGCCGGCAAAACAACGATTATCAAAAGCATTTTATCGCTTACCAACATACAGGCTGGTAGTATTACCATAGACGGTATTGACAACTCAAATAACTTAGCAAGAGCTGGGGTTTTCTACCTGCCAGAAAAATTCTCCCCATCGCGTTTTTTAACGGCTTACGAGTTTTTAACAAATTATTTAAGAATTTTTAACGGCACCACACCAAACAAGGAGCAGATTGACTTTTACTGCGAAAACCTAGATATTGACAAAAAATATCTAGGATACAAAATATCAGCATGTTCGAAAGGTACGGTGCAAAAAATTGGATTATTACTAGCTTTTTTAAGCAATGCAAATCTTTTAATTTTAGATGAGCCATCAAGCGGGCTTGATGTAAAGGCTCGTAGCAAACTAAAATCGACAATAGCTTACTACAAAGCCTTGGGTAAGAGTGTGTTTTTAAGCTCTCATATCTTTTCGGATGTTGAGGATGTTTGCGATAAGTTTATGATATTTGACAAGGGGCAGATTAAATTTATAGGCTCAAAGGAACAAATTTTGCAAAATGTACAAAATGCCAATTGCAAAAATATTGAAGAATACTTTTTGTACACAATATCCGCTTAATTACAAAAATGTATTGAATCTAATAAATTATTAGTTAGATTTTATTTATACCTTATTTACCTTCGCAATTAATTTTTGCGTTGGACGGAAAGATGACGGAGCGGTCGAACGTGCACGCCTGGAACGCGTGTGTAGGGGCAACTTTACCGTGGGTTCGAATCCCACTCTTTCCGCCATTTTTAACACTAGGATTCATAAAACAAAACATGGATTTTGACGATATAAAAAAAGCTACAAAATACACTTCACAAATCAAAGGCAAGTATCAAAGACCTTTTGAAAATATCTTTAGTAAAAAAAAGAATTACTTTGATACTAATTTTCAAGTTCCATCAATGATGCGTCGCTGTGTTGGCTTTACTCTTGACCTGTCAACAGCATTGTTTATAAGATTTACCTTCTTAATACTTCTGATAAATTTTTATATCAAACCTATTACTCTTGACATACTAAAATCTCTTGGCTCCAGTGTGCCTATAAAATCTGCTACCGGCGGATTTAGCTCCGAGTTTTTAAAAATATATATAACTGAATTATTAAATCGCGGACATTTAACTATTATATTTTTATGCCTTATTGGCATTTATTTACTGGGTCACCTATATTACTGCTTGGTTGTACCATTTTATAAATCTTTTTTTCCACTTTCTCGCAGTATGACAAAGCTTGTAGTCCTTGACCAAAAAACCCTTCTACAACCAAGCAAGGCACAGAGTTTCTTGAAGTATTTATCTGGAATTTTGCCATTTATAATCACTATTATTTTGTGTAAATTTTTAACACATTCCATCAACCCAAAGTATCTTATCTACTCCGGAATGCTTGTGTTTTTCGCTTGGTACGATTTACCAATTACATGGCTTAAAAAATCCAAAAGTATAAGCGACATAATAGCTGGAACAATAGTTCTTAAGTTAAAATAGCAAATGCAACTTAATCTAAAAAACAAACTGCGGGCTTCACGCAAAAGGCAAAAGCCTTTTAAACCATCTTTTCTTAAAGATGGTTTCTTAGATTCTTTGTAAAAGAATCTAAGGCGTGAAGCCCGTAGGTTATTTTTTAGATACTAAATATTATCAGCTTTTATATTCAAAAGGGGCGATATTACTGATATCACTTTGGAAGTAACTGGCGCTGCAACGGTGCCTCCATACAAATCAGCATAGCCATATATACCAGATTCCTTCGTTGGGTGGGGCTCGTCAAAACCAACATACATTACAAATTTAGGCTCAGAGCATGGAAAGATAGAGAAAAAAGAAACGAACTTCTTTTTTTCACTCCAAGATTTAGTTTCGTTGTCAAATTTATTTGAAGTTCCTGTTTTCCCGCATATCTTGTAACCCTTAACACTTGCCCTTCTCGCCGTTCCTTCCGTAACAACATGATTTGCTATCTCTATTGCAATCTTTGAAGTCTCTTCCGACACAACCCTGCGACCAACAATACCCCTGTTGCCATTTTTAATAAATGTTGGCTTAACATAAATACCCTTATTAACAATTCCATTTGCAATTGCCAAAAATTGCAAAGGCGACATAGACACGCCGTAACCAAAAGATGTTGTAACAATACGAGACATGCTGAGGTCTTTTTTATTAAATATAGGCCTTGCTATCTCGCCTTCAGGAAGGTTAGTTTCGGGTTTTGTAAAAACGCCTAAATTATCTAAAAAGCTAATGTAATTTTCTTTGCCAAACATTAAGGCGATAAGCCCGCTACCAACATTTGAAGACTTGTAAAAAATTTCATTTAAAGTTAAATATGGCTGATCGTTATGAATATCCTTAATAATTTTACCAGATTCAACCCTTAGTCCGCCTCCAACATAAAATTTTCTTTCAGGCTCTATGCCATTTTCAAGAGCGTAAGCAAGGGTAAAAAATTTAAAAACAGAACCAAGATTGTAAATTGCTGCCGTCACCTTATTTTGCATTGCTTGATCGTTTGGGTTTATACTCTCGTTAGGGTTGAAGTCTGGCAAGGATACAGTTGCAACAACCTCGCCGGTTTGAACTTCCATAATAATACCAAAAGCACCTTTTGCATCGTAAGTCTTCATTCCTGCGACAAGCTCTTCCCTTAAAACCGTCTGCACTCTTTTGTCTATTGATATATCAATCTGCTGTTCGTATAAATTATTATTATAATATTTTTCAAGCCCAGAATAACCTCCTCCATTAAGGTTTGAATAACCAACTATGTGCGAAAATAAATTATCATCTGGATAGCTTCTTTTGTAAGAATCATCAAGCCTTATGCCAACAAGACCTTTTTGAATTAACCTACTAAATCTCTCATCTGATATATTGCGTTTTATCAATATCCAGCTTTTTTTTTCGAGCCTATTTAAAAAATCTTCCGAATCAAGCTCATTAAACTCATCTTTAAGTATCGTCATCGTCTGTATTTTGTCGACAACTATTGATGGATCTATATACAAATCGTTACTTTTAAGAGTAATAGCTACATAATTGTTATCGGATGTTGTAACTGGATATTTATAAGTATTACTTCCTTCATTAATTTGAATTGATTTTGTTTTATTGGCAAAGTAAATATAAAACAACCTTATGTTTATAGTTGCAAAGATAAATACAATGATATAAAAAATAAGCGAAAGCTTAAATTTATCATTTTTAACAAACAACATTCTTTGTCCAATCATGTTAAATTTTGATTAATTTGTTACTAATTGTGTCTAATTTATTCAAGCCTTTTAATGCTATAGCTATCAATAAAAAACTTAATTGAAGATGGCTTACCATCCTGCATAATTTTAATTGGCCTAAAGTAAAAACGAATGTTTGCAAGATAAAGCTCACTTAAAGTTACCTGTCCATCTTGGTCTTCGTAGTTCACCCTAAAAATTACCTGAGCTTCATCGCCAACTTGCGAAGGAGTTAAAAATTGCTTAATGTTATCAGACATACCTCTTATTTCATCTAGGTACTCAAAGCCTTCAACCTTCACTTTTCTAGTGTAAGAGGATATGTAGGAAGGGATGTATATACTATTAAAGCGATTTTGAAATACATCGGTCATGTTTCTTTGTAAGCCACCATTGGAAAAAATATTATTTTTTCTATCAAGCTCCTTTTGTTTATCAACAGAAGAATCAAACTGCTCTAACTTTGTAATGAAATCTTCGATTAAAAATCTTGCTATTGCTTTATCACTATGCTTGTTCTTAGAGCCTGTAACTTTTTTAATTCTAAGGGGTACAGATGGAGATATTGGATTTTGAATGACACCTTGAACACTCTTAGGCATCATAATTTCGCTTAGTAGTAAAAAAATTGTAAAGCCTGTTATTAAGCAAATAAATGCGGATACCAATATAAAAACGGAACGCATTTTGTATTGCATTAAATACTTTTGAAAATACCACTCTTTTGCGTTTCTAAAGTATTCATCATTAATGTACATGTCACTTGCAACCGATTGCATTGTTGCCTCCTCGTTGTTTTGCTTATCTAGAATATTATTTTGATTTTGGTTAGATTTATCGGTACTCATTTTGATAAAAACTTGATAACAAAAATATTAACAACAATTGTCAAAAGACAGTAAATAATTGCCACATCTAATAAAAATACATTTTTTATCACGGCCGCAAAAACAATAATGCACGCCACACATAAAGAATTTAAAGCCGATAGAATTGGTAATTTATGTTTAAAAGCCGATTTTTTGCCTATCAATAAAAAACTGTAAGCAAGAAGTAAGACAATAAAAATTACAAGAATAACAATTTTCATAAAATCTATACTTAATTAACAATTTTATCAAAAATACTCAAGCTTAAATTATTTGAAGATGTATTAAGTAGTTCCTGCTCGCTATCACACTTTTGCTTAGTAATAACATCCTTAATAAATCCTACAATTTTAACATTTTCACCTTCCTTCGCTATTCCCCTTAGATATTTCATATCAGAGCATCCAAGTTTTGATTTATAAGGTTCAAGATTAATTAATATCTTAAAAGCGTAAAGATTACCGTAATGTATTGAGTATAACAATGGGTCAAAACCCTTTCTGTCCATCAGGTCGTATTTTGTATGGGTTTGTAGCAAGATGTTAAATATACTATGTTGAAAATTAGATATAGCGGTATGAATAGGGCATATTCCACTTGCATTGCACAAATTAGGATTGGCACCTGCATCAATTAATAAATAAAAGGCCTGAATATTGTTGTAGCGAGTTGCGTAGTTTAGCATTGTGTTACCATACTGGTCTTGAGTATCTATTAATTTGTTATTCTTAATGTAATCAAGCATCGCCTTAAGACTGTCAATTCTATCAAGGTTTTTTATATTTTTAAACATTAAAAATAAAATTTTTAAATCTTCGTGATTATCAAAAGATGGTATATGGCTATTCTCAGGATTAGTCTTGTCATTTAGCAAAACAAGCGGAATACTATACTTTGTGTCCGTAATATCCGCTTTTTTAAATCTAGGATCCGGATAAAGATCTGCAAGACTTTTTTTGCGTAAAGGTTTTGCTTGCCTTACACCAGTATCGTCAGATAGAGTAAAAAAATCTTTAACCTTATTTACAATATTTGCAAAGATACCATCTGTTTTTTCGCTTTCAATTTTGCCATTTATCTTTTCGTCCGCGTCGTTAATGCTAGGCGGTTGCAAATCTGGAGCATTAGAAGTAAATGTATCTTTCATTTTTATTGACTTGACATTTTTAGAAGATGACGGTTCCGCCTTCTTACCATCACTGCCGCTTGCGAGAGCATTTTTTAAACTATCTATAAGACCCTTGTTGTTACCTCTGTCAATTACCCTTGGAGCATTTAGATTGTTTTGCTCTTGCTGGGTGGCGTATCCACCATCAATTTCAAGATCTTTTTTTACCACTTTAGCTGGCGGTGTTGGTGCCGTTGGCGGAGCAAGAAAATCTTCGCTAAGAGCAATGTTGTAATTTAAGATGCACAAAAGCACTCCAGAAATTAATATAATTTTAAATTTCATCCTCCGTTATTATCAATACTTCGTTTTTATCAGAATAGCTTAAATCTTTTTTAAGTACAACTTCAAGATATTGGGGGCTTATACTTGATTCAGTTAGAAAGGTAATTTTTTGCTCCATATTTTCATTTTCTGGTAAAATTTTATAATTCAAAACTTTTTCGAGATCTACCTTATCTTTTTTTAATTTTACAATACCAACAACCCCGTCCTTTGAAAATAATATATTAAAGGCTATATAAGTATTAATTATCGATAAAATAAAAATTAAATAAAGTCTCATAATTTTATTAATATTTTTTATTTTCCTGTCGCACTCGAAACAGCCGAAGATATACTACCACCTAGTGACTTACCGCCCGAGGAGCTACTAGAAGATTTTCCACTTGACGATTTTGAAGATGAAGAATCGTAATACTTTATTGCACTATACGAAGACTTTATTGGCTTAAATACTGGTAACTTAATATCTTGATTTACAACTATAGTTATTCTTGTGCCTTGATTGATTGTAACTCTGGCATTTGTTTGAAACATACTTTTTGCAACTTCATTGGCTCTGCTTCCTATGTTTGTAACAAGTGATGTAGCAGCTTGAGATGCCGGATTTTGTATTTGTGTAATAAGTCCACCTGTTCCAGTTATATTTCCCATCTGCGGCACATTGTTTGAAATTTGTGAAAGAGCCAATGTATTACCAAGAGCAATAACGGATTCTAAAAATGTTAAGCCTATCATGTCAGAGTATCCGCTGTCAAGGTTGCCCTCAACCCCAGCCCTACCAAACTGATCTGAGGCAAAGCTACTTAAATCAACCGAAACTCCATCGGGTCTTATAATTCTTGTAAAATTAATACCTAACCTTGCTATACCTTTTGACTGTAAGGTTTGGTAGTTTCCGTAAAGTCTTGAACCTCTAGGAATCAAAATATTATCTGATATTTCAGCATAAACATCGTTGCTAACTATAGCCCTAACAGTACCCTGTATTGAGGAGTCAATTGATGTTTCAAGCACTGCATTTAAAGTACGCCCTTGGGCAATTGTATTTTCAAGAGCTGGAATTCTTTTTGGTTCAATAAAATTATCATCGCTTGTAGTATCTATATCTCCGCCTACAAAAATAAAGTCATTAACAGATTTTTTTGCCTTTCCATCATCTGTGTCAGTAGGTCCCGTTCCAGCAAGATTAAACATTGGTGCAGCTTTTTCATCGCTATCTCTTGTTCTTTTTTTACGAAATGACAGAGCATCAGACTCTTCCATTATATTTGGCTGTGGATCTGCAGGCTCTTCAAAAAGTGGCTCAATGGCTGCTTTTTTAGTCTCAATGGATCTGTCCTGCATTTCGTCTTTAAAATCAACGATATCTGGAATTTCAGGGTCGCTCAACTGAGGTGCAACAGGGGGAGCTGAAACTATCTCAGGTGCTTGGTTTTGTTTTTTAATAATATTTGGGGTTTCAAGCATTGCATCATCTTTTTTTTTCGCATCCTCTAGAGCTTTTTCAGTCATAGGTTTTTGCTCAAACCTATTTGGTTTTGAAAAAAAAAGTTTTACCGCAACAAAAACAACAAAAACAACAGCAACACCAGCAATAGCCTTGCCTTGTGGCTTTATAAAAAACGCTTTAATCGCATCTAAACTAAACTTACCAGCACCAGCAACTGTATTAAGTTTATTTTCAAGAAGCTTTTCGTTTTCACCAAAAGACTCATCTTCATCCTCCTGCTTATCCATCCCTACCTTAAACAACTAAAAATAAAATATACAATGATTTCTTACTCACTTCCATTAAGAGATCTGCAAAACGCCTTAAAAGTATTTTCAAGTAAAAAAGCAATAGTTAATGGACCAATACCACCGGGCACTGGAGTTATAAAGCTAGCTTTTGACTTTAAACCTTCAAAGTCGCAATCGCCAACAATCTTGCCATTTTCAAGTCTATTAATCCCAACATCAACAATAAAAACACCATCCTTTACAATTTCTGCTTTTATAAGGTTTGGCTTGCCAGCTGCAACAATAATAACATCGGCTTCTTTGGTAAAATATTCAAGATTTTTAGTTTTTTTATTACAAACACTAACAGTAGCCCCAGCATTTATACACATAAGTGCCATTGGCTTACCTACAATATTTGAGGCTCCAACAATGCAAACATTTTTACCGGCAATTGAGCCTAAATATTGGTTAATAACATACATACATCCAGATGGAGTGCACGGGAAAAGTGAATTTTCAACATCGCCACAAAATAATTTACCAGCATTTTCGTGGTGAAAACCATCAACATCTTTAAGAGGGTCAATCAATTCAATTATTTTATCCTTGTTTATTTGGCTTGGTAGTGGCAATTGAACCAAGATACCATGAACGCTCTTATCTTTATTTAAACTTAGAATCAAATCTTCAAGTTCTTGTTGAGTAATGTTACTTGGTTTAATTAAAGGCAATGTGTTAAATCCAATTTCACCACATGCCTTTGCTTTTGAAGAGACATATATAGCACTAGCAGGGTCTTCACCAACTAAAACAACTGCTAAGCAAGGTTCAAGCTTTGTTTTGAGCTTTATTACATCTAGCCTTTGCTTTATATCGTTTTTTATTGCTACAGCTATTGCTTTACCATCTATTATAACACCCATAATTTTATATCTTTTTTAGATTTAATAATTTTTTATAAATACTGTAATATCTTTAAAAAAAAATCAAGCTTAAAAAAATTAATTAAGCTTCTTGAAAATTAAATTATTAGCTTTATGATTTAGTTTCAATTCATAATATTTATTTTACCGCATTATGGAACTTAAAATTGACAACTGCCTAGCATCTAATTTTACTTACGCTACTGACGATAAAATTGCCATGCTCAATGCGGCACAAATAAAAAACTTTTTTACCAACGGCATCTGCAAAGGTGGGGTAAGTAAAGAGCATCTTAACGGTAAAATTAAAATACATTTAAATTCTGTCCTTTTAAAAAATCGTCAATTTGAGGATGGAAGGGTTATATTAGCCTATTTTTCAACCATAGTCAATAATACTAACGACGACTTAATTTTAACGGCTCGCAAGTGGCTTGTTGGTAGTAAATCAAAATCTGCAAGGATGATAGTTGAGGAAGCGGGCGAAAAACAAGCAAATGTTTTAATTAAAAAGGGCTACTCGCAGGAAGTCAATGGCGACATTTATATTACTGAAGGTGATAAAATTGCATGCCCAATATTTGTTTTTGAAAGTATGGAACTTGGATACCTAGAGCTTGACTCTAATATTTTAAGCTTTGAGGATTGATATATTTTTCATGAACAATATATCTTCTGTTATTAATGAGTCAAAAAAAATTGTCATAAAAATAGGCTCATCTTTAATTGTAAGGCAAAACCAAGACGATTCCCAATACTACTTTGACAAGGAGTGGTTTAGCACTCTCGCAAAAGACATTAAACAACTTATAGACGGTGGTAAGCAATTAATAGTAGTCTCTTCGGGCGCTATAGCTACTGCAAAAATTGAGCACTCTTTTGAAGCAAGCTACTCCATAATTCAAAAACAAGCACTTTCATCCATAGGTCAGTTTAGACTTATGAGTAAATACGATGAAATATTCAAGACTTACGGCATTAGTGTTGGGCAAATATTAGTCAACAAAGATGATGCTAAGTATAAAAATAGAAGGCAAAATATTAACAATACAATTAACACATTAATAAACGACTTTAAAGCAATACCTATAATTAACGAAAATGATGCTGTCAATTTTAACGAAATAAAAATTGGCGATAACGATACCCTCTCTGCAATTATTGCTGACATTGCTGGGGCTGATTTGCTAATAATTCTATCGGACATTGACGGGCTTTACACCTCAAACCCCAAGACAAATCCAGATGCAGAATTTGTCTATAAAGTTGCAAAACTTACAAAAGAGATTGAAAAAATGGCAAGCCCACCAACATCAAACCTAGGCACTGGCGGCATGGTAACAAAGCTTAAGGCCGTAAAAATTGTTAATAAAATTAAACTTGCAAACAGGGCAAAATGTAGATTAATTTTAAAAAGCGGTATTGAAAAACATCCTCTTTCAAACAGTCAAAGATTTACATTATTTGAATAAAGCTTAATGCAACATCGCAAAACTGTTACCATCATAGGGCTTGGTATTAACGGGCTTGTAACTGCTTTTGAACTTGCAAATAATGGCTACGATGTAACATTGGTTGACAAAAACTCAGAGGTAAGTCTTGAAGCTAGCTACCAAAATGGCGGACAGCTAAGCTTTGGACATGTTGACTCCGTTGCATCCTATCAAAATATCTTAAGAGGAATGATTAGTAGCAAGGCTATTAAAATTAGTCCCTTGTGTTTTTTTAATAAGAGCTTTTTGCGATTTGCCCTCTCTGTTTTTAAAAACTCTAAAGCAAAAGCAAGGCAGCAAAATCTTAAAGAGCTTTCAAGCCTTGCAAAGCAAAGTAAAGAACACTTTTACAAAACATTTGTAAAATATTTTACGCAGCAAGAGCTTTTAAGCTGCGACTACAAGCAGGATGGCATTTTGCACTTTTTTACTAATTTAAACTATTTTAATTTTAAGGTTAAGCATTATCAGTCGCTTAATATTGAAATTGAAGTTTTGTCAAAAAGCGATGTTCTCGCACAAGACCAGTCTTTGTGCTTTAAACATGACATTTGCGGCGGTATTTTATTTAAAAATGATGCCAGCATAAACTGCTACAAGCTATCTTTACTGCTTAAGCAGAAGCTTGAGGCCCTTGGGGCTAAGTTTTATTTTAACAAAGAAGTTGGTCTTGAAAAAGATTTTATACTTAGTAATAACTCTCTTGAAGCCAAAGATGAAAATCTTAAAAGCGATTACTATATATTTACAAACGGAATCAAGACTGATATTAATTTTTTAACTACAGATAAGTCAAAAGTGCCTTATGTAATGCAGGGTTATTCTTTTGACATAGACATTAACGGCTCAAGCCATGCACCTCAAATGGCAATGACGGATAGCCAAAACCGCCTAGTCTACTCGCTACAAAATCAAGGTAGAACTCTTAGGGTTGCTGGCTTTGCCGATTTTACGATTACTAAAAACACAAATCAAAAGCAAGACGAAAAAAGGTTTAATGATATGTTAAAAATCGTTCTAAAGACCTTTCCCGCCTTAAAGCGTAGCAATGTTTGCAACAAATGGGTAGGGTGCAGACCTTGTACCTCAAACTCTCTACCCTTTGTTGGTAAAACAAAATTTGCCAATACTTTTGTCAACACTGGGCACACAAACCTAGGTTTAACTCTATCATTTGCATCGGCAGGAACTTTACTGTCTTTGGTAAAAAATTGTTGATTATTACAAAAAAAATGCTAAATTATTTAACTTAAAAATATATTAAAATACAATCAATTATGAATAACATTATAAATCTTACCCTGCCAAGTGGCGATGTTAAGCAGGTTACTACTGGTAGCAATGCCTTTGATTTTGCAGTTTCAATATCGCCTTCCCTAGCTAAAAAGGCAATTGCAGCAAAGGTTGATGGTAAGGAGGTTGATATTTACCTACCGCTTACTAAAGATTGCAGGCTTGAAATTGTCACCACAAACACCAAGGAGGGGCTTGAGGTAATAAGGCACGATTGTGCTCACATACTAGCTCAGGCGGTAAAAGAGCTTTACCCACAAATGCAGGTAACTATTGGGCCCGTTATTGAAAATGGCTTTTTTTACGACTTTGCTGGGGAGGTAAAATTTACAACTGAGGACCTTACAAAAATTGAAAAAAAGATGGGCGAGATAGCCTCTAAAAAGCTTGAAATACGCCGTGAAGTGGCGGATAGAGACGAAGCAATTAAATATTTTGAAGCAATAGGTGAGGTTTATAAAGCAAAGATAATTGCAAAGATTCCAAAGGGCGAGGAGGTATCGCTTTACAGGCACCATGCAAAACCTATTGCAAGTTATGATATAAATACCGATTGTAACAAGCTTTTGCAAAACACAAGGGATGGCGATTTTTACGACCTTTGCCGTGGGCCGCACGCATCAAACACTGGTTTTTGCAAGTATTTTAAGTTACTTAAAGTCTCTGGCTCTTACTGGGAGGGGGATGCAAAAAACGAGCAACTGCAAAGAATTTACGGCACAGCATGGGCAAGTAAGGATGAGCTTGACGCCTATTTGTTTATGCTTGAAGAGGCGGAGAGAAGGGATCATAGAAAGCTTGGCAAGGAGCTTGAGCTCTTTCACATCTCGGAGCTTGCAGTAGGCTCAGTATTTTGGCATGCAAAGGGGGCAACTCTTTACCATTTAATGCAGGATTACATCCGTGCAAAACTTAAGCAAAACAATTATATTGAGGTTAGAAGCCCGCTTTTGATGTCAAAAGAATTATGGGAAAAGTCCGGCCACTGGGATAAATACAAGGACAATATGTTTATAGTTAAGGACGACAAGGGCGAGATGGCTCTTAAGCCAATGAACTGCCCTGCACATATTGAAATATTCAAGCAGGGGCTTAAGTCTTACAAAGATTTACCAATTAGAATGGCGGAGTTTGGGTGCTGTCACCGTAACGAGTCCTCGGGCTCCTTGCATGGTATTATGCGTGTGCGTAACTTTGTGCAGGATGATGCTCATATTTTTTGTACCGAGGAGCAGATACAAAGCGAGACCGCCGATTTTTGCAGGCTTTTAATGGATGTCTACAAAGACTTTGGCTTTAATGATGTTGCAATTAAGCTTTCAACAAGGCCAGAGGTAAGGGCAGGCAGCGATGAAGTTTGGGACAAGGCAGAGCAAAAACTTGGCGAGGCAGTAAGGGCATCGGGATACGAGTTTGAAGTTTTAGCGGGCGAAGGGGCGTTTTATGGGCCAAAGCTTGAGTTTCACCTAAAAGATGCAATAGGCAGAACATGGCAGTGCGGCACCCTGCAGCTTGATTTTGTTTTACCCCAAAGGCTTGAGGCTAGCTTTGTAGCCGAGGATGGCTCCCGCAAAACACCAGTAATACTACACAGGGCGATTCTTGGTACATTTGAAAGATTCATCGGCATACTTATCGAAAACTACGCAGGCAAGCTGCCCACTTGGCTTGCCCCCGTGCAGGTTGCAGTGCTTAACATTACTAACACGCAGGACGAGTACACTCTTAAAGTTTATAACGAGCTAAAGGCTAAGGGCGTAAGGGCGATTGTTGATATTGAGAGTGAAAAAATCAATGCAAAAATCCGCCGTCACTTATTGCAAAAAGTGCCAATCCTAGTTATCATCGGCAAGCAAGAGGAGCAAACCCAAACCCTCTCAATCCGCCGCCTAGACGGTGGCGACCAAACCCAAAACAATCTAACCACCGATGATGTTGTGAGGATGGTGGCAAGGTAGGGTAGAACAATTTGTAGAATATTAAAAGAATTATATGTCAAAAACAATAACAACTTACCTAATAAACGGCAAACCTAAAGGGCTTAGAACTATTTTTATTTCAAATAAAGTCTGTAAAGCTTTAATAGTTCCAAGAGAAGATGTTGAAAAAATTAAAGTACGAGACGAAGCTACGAGACCTTCTCTGTATTTTTTAGTAAATCAAGATGATGAAAATAATATTTACATTGGTGAGACGGAAAGTTTTTACGACAGACTAAAAAATCACCAAACAGAAAAGGATTTTTGGGATGTTGCAATATCATTTTTTTCTCAAAATAATGATTTAACAAAGGCAGATGTAAAATATCTCGAGCATCTTTCGTTAAAAGCATCTCACGCAAATTTACCAAATAACAAAAAAGAATCTACAAAACCTCATTTACCAGAGCATCAGCAATCCTCAGTAGAGGAATTTTTTGAAGATGTTAAGTTAATTACTGGATTTTTAGGATATACTTTTTTTATATCCAACAGCTCAATAAAAAATGAAAATGAATCAAGAGAAATCCTGTACTGCAAAAGATCTGGCACTGATGCTCAAGGAATATTTACGGACAATGTCTTTATAGTTTTAAAAGGCTCTAAAATAAAAGAAAATAATAGCATTATTGAGCTTAAAGAAGATAAAACTTTTAAAACACCTAGTGCTGCCTCTGGATATGTTGTTAATAATAGTTCCAATGGTTGGATCGATTGGAAAAACAAAGAAGGCAAGACATTAAATGAAATAGCTAGAAAAACTACATAGTTCGTAGTAAATCCATTCCATAATCTTTGCAATACAAGATATCCTTTTGAATCCTATCTTTTAAAACAAACCTCTCTGCAATACAAGGCCAGATCGCCACCCCCCCCTGCCAGCACTTTTTAACCAAATTGGGCTGGCTGAAGCGGCGAGCCTAAAGGGGATGCAAAATAGATCACTTATCGATTCTATTAACCTTAAAAGCCATACCAAAACACAATGCTACCTTGTAAGTTAATAACACACGCCCGCTGCCTTTAGGCAGCTGGGGGGGCGGGGGCGTGTGTGTTTAATGGGGATGTTTAGAGTATATTTTTTAAATCCTATCAAAACCCCACCCAACCTCCCTTAAAAGGGGAGGGGTATTTATTATATTTTTTAAAATCAAGAGAATGCAAAAGAGGTCTATTATAATTAGTAAAGGGGATTAGTATAAAAATAATAGCGGGGAATGGTAGGGTTTTAATTACAAAAACTAGGATATTGTGAAAAAAACTTGATAATAATTTTTTGCATGTTAGATTTTACTTACTGTTTTGCATCAGTTTTACTTGCTAAGGCTGATGTGTTATGATATTTATATTAGAGTAATTGTTCTTTTTGTCCTATGAGTTCTGTTTTTGATGAAGTAAAAGCTATTATTGTTGAGCAATTGGGTTGTGACGCTTCAAAAGTTGTCGTTGATGCTTCTTTTGGTGATGATTTAGGTGCTGACAGTCTTGACCAAGTTGAATTGGTTATGGCTTTTGAGGAAAAATTTGGTGTTGAAATTACAGACGATGTTGCTGAAAAGATTAAAACAGTAAAAGACGCTGTTGAACAAATTGAAAACCTTAAAAAGTAATAATTAAGTAGCATGCCTGTGGATTTTACATTAAAAGAGTCAGGCAGTCTACACAGCTTTTACACAAACAGGGACTACTCTTTGTTTGGTGTAATTGGCAATCCTATATCGCATTCAAAATCACCCAACTTACATAACGAGTGGCTTAGGCTAAGCGGTTTGTCAAACAAGGCGGAATACATAAAAATTAATATTACAAAGTCTCAAGACCTTAAGGAGATAATCTTAACAATGCCAAAAATGGGCTTTGTTGGTTGCAACATTACCGTGCCATTTAAGGAAGATGTTTTTAATATAATATCAGAGCTTGAAGAGCAAGGGCTTGCAGAATTTAAAACAAGCGAAGATACAAGCCAAAATAACTTTCTAAATGCAAAAGCAATTGGGGCTGTAAATTGCCTTTTTTTTAACCCAGAGACAAACAAAATTGAGGCCTATAATACAGATGTTACTGGCTTTATTAAGGCGCTTATATCCCTAACCTCTTCTAAAAATAAACAGAATGATGATGTAGATTTTTATATAAAAAGCAATTTAAGAAAAAAATTATCACTGGGTCTTAATTTTAAAGATTTTCAAATATACAAGCAAAAGCTAGATGAGCCTTGCTTAATATCTAAGGAGGAGTTTAAAATGTTTATAAAAGAAAATAGCGGAATACATCTTCAAAACCTAGTTATAAAACATTCAATAAACGCCCTACTTATTGGGGCGGGTGGCTCGGCTAGGGCTGTGCTTTGTGCTTCTGGCTTGTTTAACTCGGTGACAATTGCAAACCGAAGTATGCAAAATGCTCTTAATTTATGTGGTGAGTTTGCCTGTTTAAAGAGTGTAAAAGTAAAAGCAATAGAACTATCCGCAGTAAATCCGCAGGATTACAACCTTATAATAAATGCAACGCCCCTTGGCTTAAAGGCAGGCGAGTATCCTAGTATAAAATACGAGATGATTGACCCGTCAACCTTTTGCTACGACTTAATATATCCAAAGGATTCGCCGCAATCCCTAACTCCTTTTTTACTAAAATGCAAAGAGGCTGGGGCTCACGAGAGCCGTTTAATCAATGGTTATGGTATGCTTATTGGTCAAGCTGCCGAAAGTTATAAAATTTGGACAGGACATAAAATAATATATTAATTAAATTTATGACAAAAAACTTAAAAAACACAAAATACATTTTTGTTACAGGGGGGGTTGTGTCCTCTTTGGGTAAGGGGGTTGCAACTGCATCAATAGGCTACATTCTTAAGTCTATGGGTTATAGCGTGTTTTTAAAAAAGCTTGACCCATACTTAAACATTGACCCCGGCACCATGAACCCAAAAGAGCACGGCGAGGTTTTTGTAACCAAGGACGGTATGGAGTCCGACCTTGATTTAGGTCACTACGAAAGATTTACAGGGGTTGACACAACAGTTGACAGCAATATTACCGCAGGCAAAATATATTATAACCTGCTTGAAAAAGAACGAAACGGCGACTACCTAGGGCAAACCGTGCAGGTGATTCCCCATGTTACAAATTTAATAAAAGAATTTATCAAAAGGCACTCTGGCAAGCATGATTTTACCATCTGCGAAATTGGCGGCACAGTTGGCGACATTGAAGCCCTGCCCTTTTTTGAAGCCGTTAGACAGATTAAATCCGAGCTACCAAAAGGGGATGTTTTATTTGTTCACTTAACCCTCATTCCCTTTTTGCATGCAACAAAAGAGATGAAAACAAAGCCAACCCAGCACTCAGTAAAAGAGCTTATGTCAATAGGAATCATCCCCGATGTAATTATCTGTAGAACAGAAAAGGAGATAGGTGAGGACAACCTTGCCAAGATTGCATCTTTTTGTAATGTCGACAAGGAATCGGTAATTCAAGGCTTTGACACGGCAAATATATACGACATTCCGCTTAGCTACACAAAACAAGGGCTTGATAGGGTTTTGTGTAACAAACTTAACCTTGGCGAGCAAAAGCCTGAAATAGAGGAGCTGCAAAAAATGATTGATAGGCAAAAAAATATTAATGCAAAGGAGTCAGTTAAAAGCATAGCTTTAATAGGTAAGTACACTTCATTGCAGGATTCTTACAAGTCTTTAACGGAGTCAATCAAACATGCTGCTTTTAGCCTTGATACTCACTGCAAAATAGAGTTTGTAGATGCAAGAAAGCTTGATAAAAAAAATGACGAAGAGATTGATAAAATTTTAAGTAATTTTGATGGCTTTATAGTACCGGGGGGCTTTGGTACTGACGGGCTTGAAGGTATGATTAAAGCAATAAGATACATAAGAGAGAGAAACCTACCATTTTTAGGCATTTGCCTTGGCATGCAGATGACAGTAATTGAATTTGCCCGTAATGTGCTTGGCATTAAAAATGCACATACTCAAGAGGTTGTGGGGGATGATGTTAATTATGTAAAAATTGTTTCAACAATGGAAAGCTGGGAGAAGGATGGCAAGATTTATAAAAAAAACACAAAACTTGGGGGATCGATGAGGCTTGGCGAGTACAAGGCAGATATATCAAATGATACTCTTGCCTATAAAATTTACAAGCAAAGCATAATTACCGAAAGGCACCGCCACAGATACGAGGTAGATATATCTTTTAAAGATGTCCTTGAGGGGGCGGGGCTTAAGATATCTGGGGTGTCAAGCGATTCCGGCCTGCCAGAAATTGCAGAAATTACAGGTAATAAATTTTTTATCGCCGTTCAATACCACCCAGAATTCAACTCTAGCATTTTAAAACCAAACCCTTTGTTTGTTGAGTTTATCAAGTCCTGCTAAGTAATTAATTAAAATAATAATTATGTCAATTCTATCCGATAGCCAGATTATTGATTATGTCAAAAAGTACGACATGATATCGCCCTTTCACGAACAAAATGTTAGGTCAGCAAATGGGGTGGACAAGGTTATATCCTACGGGCTTTCGTCCTACGGATACGACTCAATGGTGGCAGACGAGTTTAAAATATTTACAAATGTGCATAATAGCATTATTGACCCCAAGAGTTTTGACGAAAACTCCTTTGTCGACAAAAAAACTAAGGAATGCATCATTCCCCCAAACAGCTTTGCCCTTGCAAGAACCGTTGAATACTTTAAAATTCCAAGAGATATTTTAGTTATTTGTCTTGGCAAGTCGACATATGCAAGGTGCGGAATCATTGTAAATGTTACGCCTTTAGAGCCAGAGTGGGAAGGCTATGTTACCTTGGAGTTTTCAAACACAACCCCCCTGCCCGCAAAAATTTACGCCATGGAGGGTGCCTGCCAGTTTATCTTTTTAAAAGCCGACTCCCCATGTGCAAGATCCTACCTTGACAAAAAAGGCAAATACCAAGGTCAAACAGGGGTCGTTGGCCCCAGAATGTAATACCTCTTGACAAACTAAGATTTATTGGTATAATATATTTAGGATTAAATGTAAATAGGTTTATAGTTTTTTAGATTAATTAGGGTTTTATGACGCAGCCAAGTTTATCGAGTCAGCCAAGTTTATTAGATGTACTTAAGGGCTTTCAAGAATATGCACAAAATGACTCCACTGCTAATCAGTTAGATGCATTATTTGGTGTTAATTCAGCAAGGAGTCAATATAATTCCAATGTAACGACAGCATTGGCAAGTTATGGCTCAGTCGTTCCTTGGAGAAACATAGATATTAAGAGAAAGATAGATACTCATGTTGTCAAACCATATGATGTCATCCCATTTGTCACGCGGACAAAGGTAGGAGAAAGTGATTATTTAGGATCTATTAATAATTATTTCGGACTTATTAATAAATTAGCCTTGTATATTGCTAGTTATGGACAAAAAGGCATTCTTGAAGCAGAGAAATTTTATACAGAACTCTTTACTAAAAATGTTTCAGGTGATACTGCTTTTGAAAATCAAAATAATACAAATAATGCAAATAACTTTAAAGATTTTTTAAAAAATGCGATAGACGAGGCTCAAAGCAAGATTGTAGATTACAATGTAAAACAAAACACATACTATATTAAAAGAGATTTTACTTCAACAGATAATCAAAAAGGCTTAAAATGGAAGCTTGAAAATGAACTGAAAAATAATATTAAACATAACGAAACAATAAGTACCTTTAAAACGGAAATTGCAAATCTACTAAGTCAAACCACAAGGAAGCAAGCATCATTTTTTGGATTATTTAAGGGCGAAGAAATAAAAAGTGAGCAAATAATATGCAGTGTAGACGATAATGATATAAGTACGACACAAAGCGGAACTATAGATAGTATAAAAACCTTCACACTAACATTTAAAGGTGTTAAAAACACAAAAAATCATACTGAGCGATTGCTTAGAGATATGTTACCTGGGACAACTGTCGTTAGAGAGGGGAATGATTTGTTAATAAAACAGTTACCCCTTGAGGCGGTTCCTAATTTTTTATTAACCTTGCAACGCCGTAATTTGCATCACGAAGTAAAAGATCGTTTTAAGTCTCAAGATGCTTCAGAACAAACTACAGAGAAGAGAGCTAAAATAAACTACACAGATTTACAATCAGTAAAAAGACTAAAGGCCTTAGATAGTAACACAGAAAAATTGGAAAATCTTTCCAAAACAGAGAGAAAAAAAGATCAATCCAATTCAATGGAATCTAAGGATGCACAAAATTTAATCATTGATTTACAAAGTCTTTCAGAAAAGGTTCGTTCAAAGGTTGTTACCTCAGGTGCTAATGATAGCAATCAATTTGCAGTCATTACCAATGCAGAGCAAAAGAATTGGAAATTGAAGGAAGCAAATAAAATTGCTAAAGCTGTTAAAAAAGGATTTGCTAAATAAAATATTTTTTACATTCCTTATTTTAGAATTCAACCCGATACTTATTTAAGAATCAAATACATGTAAGGCTATCAATTACTTGTTACAAAATGTTTTTAGATGGAATTGATTTTAATAAATCTGTAAAATGTAAAATAATAAGCTTGCAATTAAGAAGGCTTTTGATAGGTTTCTAATATCGACAAACTTTGATACTCAATAAAGTGGACTTTATGAATAAGTTAAAAATTACAACAATATTCTTCTTGCTTTTTTCGTTTTTACTAGCACTTACTGGATGTGTTAAGGATGGTATTGTGCCACCGGCAGATTACGAGTTCCCCGAGCTTGCGGAGCGTCACAAACCAAGGTATAGATTTTTACTTTCAAGCCCTTACAGAATAAAAGCATTTGCATCAGCACCAGATGGACCTTACGGCTTTAGAGTTGGCTGGAGGGATGGGTGCGACACTGCCGCCTCTTATATTTACTTAAATACTTACAGATCCGTTATTAAGCCACGAAAGGATTATATTTTTATGGAAAAAGACAAAGACTACTCCCTTGGGTGGACAACTGCCCTTTGGTACTGCGGCCGTTACTTTGAGGTTTATCAGCAAAGGTTTGAAAATAAATACTCTGGCTGGATTTAAAAATTTAAAAATTTTTATTTAAAAGCCTTGTTTAAAAGCCTTGTTTAAAAAGCCTTGCATCAAAGTTTTTTACCTATACCCAACCAAATATCCCTTGTTGTGTAAAATAACGGTACAATAGACCTCTTCCTTAACCCCTCCCCTCTTAGGGGAGGCTGGGTGGGGTTTTGACAGAGCTTAAAAATAATATTTCTACTTAATTACTTTTACTTTAATTTTTGGTTAAAAAAATATACCCTATCCTTATTAAACACACACGCCC
>CAMDBF010000020.1 GCA_945889175.1 Rickettsia typhi | reverse complement strand
TCTCTGCAATATAAGGCTCGCACGCCACCCCCCCATGCCAGCTAAAGCTGGCTGGCGTGGCGAGCCTAATGGGGATTAATCGGGATATAAAATATATTTCTTAGTCTCTATCACAACCCCACCCAACCTCCCCTAAGAGGGGAGGAGTTACAGAGTGGCATCCTAGAGGGGAGGGATTAGGGAAGAGGTCTATTGATGATTTAGTGAAGCAAACAAAAAAGCAATTAACGGAGTATCGTGCAAATTTTATTGAAAAAAAATTATTTCAATATCGATTATTAAAATAAAATGGGTTAATGAAATATGTTGTTAACTTATTTTAATATAAAATCAACTGGAATTACTACACTGTAGGTTTGTAAAGAATTTGGCACGACATCAAAAATCCATTTTTCTATTGTATCAACAGCTGCTTTATCAAGTACATCGTAACCACTGCTAGTCTTTATGCTAGCTTTTATTACGCTACCATCTTTCATGTTCACAGTAACAACAACATCAACATGCCCCGATATACCCCTTGCCTGAGCAATCTTTGGATAAATTGGGTAAGGATTTCTACCAGAGCCCATTTTGTAACTTACAACACTAGACTCACTTAAATTACTAACACTTGCCTGAGCCAATTGCTCTTTTGGTCTTGATATTTGTTTAGTATCTTTAGATTTTAATGTTTGTATTTTATTAGATGTTTTTTTGACCTTGTTTTTTGGCGCACTTACTATGTTCCATTGCTTTACTGACAAAGAACTTACTCCGTTATCCATGGTTAACTTATGCCTGTTATTTACCTTGTAAAAAACGATAACTATTAAGTGCAAAATAATAGCTGCAATACCAAAAACTATGTAGATTTGCTTGCTGAGTGCTAATTTGCATTTTGACATTTGGTCGAGTTTAGTAAATCCAATTTTTGTTTATAAAATGGAGAGGAAATGTTGAAAAATCCTAGCAATGTGTTAATGATATTATCATGAGAATGATCGTCCTTAAGAGTTTCAACAAGGCACTCTTTGTTATATTTTAGTAACACTTTTTTTGATAACCAAACAATTAATGGAATTTCTTTTTGTTCCTTTGGGGCAATTTTATAGGGCATGCCATGTAGGTACATTCTGTTCTCGCCAAGACTTTCACCATGATCAGATGCGTATATTAAGAGTATTTCTTCTTTTGAAAATTTTTGTAAAATTTTAATAGTCTTATCAATCACAAAATCGCTATATAAAATTGTATTATTGTAGGCATTAATTAGCTCTTGTCTTGTACAATCCTGAGGATTTGGCGATTTACAATAAGGGAAAAACTTCGCAAACTCCTTTGGATATCTTTTGTAATAAAGAGGCCCATGGCTACCATTTTGATGCAAAACAATCAAAGCATCCTTATTAGTCGAGATAACCTTAGAGACATCAGCTTCAAGATTTTGAGTTAAAATTTCATCAAGGCACTCCCCAGAGGAGCAGTAGTTTTTGTCGTTTTTTGCTTGAGTATTTGTCACTATTGCATCTTTACATATTCCATAACAACCACCAAAGTTATTGTCATACCATAAAATTTCCAAATCCTTAATCTGGGTAAGGTAAGATATGTAGCTTTTGTAATTTTTTTGATTATTTCTAAACTCCTCCGAACCATTAGGATAAAAAATACATGGCACTGAAACGGCCGTATTAACGCCGCAAGATGTTGCATTGTTGAAGATTAATAAATCTTGCTTTGACAACAGTGGGTTTGTTTGCTCTTTATATCCATAAAGTGAAAAATTATCTCTACGAGCAGTCTCACCTATTATCAATATCGCAATTTTAGATTTTTGACTCTTGCCTTGGCTTCTAGATAGTTGTATTGCAATTTTTGGCTTAGCTTGAATCTCCTGACTTTTTATAATCTTTTTTTTAATATAGTAATATGGGTTAACTATATAATTGTAGGGTATGCTTTTATCTAATATGTTTTTATTCGTGCGTCCAAATGTTATAACCTCCTTAGAGAAGACAATAAATGTTATAACAAGAACAATAAGCAATGTTAAAGTAATCACAAGACCCTTAAGTAAGTAACTAAGTATGCTTTTTTGGGCTCTTTTTATTTTTGCCTTATATATCAAAAACGAAGGCAAAACACCCAAAAGCAAAACATAAAATATCAAACCAAAGCTAAACAAATTAGACGCCTCCTTACTATCGGTATGCAGTATGTTGTCTATCATTGATTCATCAATGTAGACATTGTAAGTATCAGTAAAATATTTTGCTATCGAACTTGCTACAGTCACAATAATCAATGTGCATTTAAGAAGCTTAGTGTTAATACCAAGAAGCCATAATAGAATAAAATAAACACTCCCAGTTAGCAAAAGAAGAAAAGTAAATAACTTTGCAAAAACCGATAAATTTGACAGGTTTAAGAGGTAAAGGTTTGACCAAAAATTAAAATTATTGACAGTGAGTACGAAAGCTAAATAAAAAGCTATAAAAGAAAATGAACTTATGCTAGTATTAAATTTAGATTTAATATGTTTTAAGATTGCTATCGGCTGCATTAATATTTATTAAAAACTTGATAAAGATTTGTTTTAAAACTCTTCTTCTTCAATGTTTTCGTATTGCATTCCAACATTATCGCTACCACTTACGAATTTTTTAAATCTAGTTATTCCACCAGTATTAGATTGTTTTTCAGTACTTACTTTAACATCCTGAGTAACAAAAGTATTGGATGTATCAAACTGAGTAAGGTTAAAATTTGAATTATTAATAAAACCATTCGCTATCTCCTTAATGGAGCATTCCGATGGCTTTGAACTACCTAACTCCTGCTTGTTTATAAAAGTTTTAGATCCAAAAGCTATAGATCTTGCTCTTTTTGAAGCAACTAAAACTAAAGAATATTTATCCTCAATAAAATTCAAAGATTTTTCAATATCCTGTATCATGGTCATGTTGAGTTAACAAACTTTTATAAAAAACTTACAAGATAAAAATTATAAAAGAAAAATTTTGATTATGCAAGTTTTTTCATTTCTTTAAAAATTGTAAAAGCCTCTCAAAAGGAGAGACTTTTTATTTAACAACTAAATATTTAAAAGAATGGCAACAGTTCTCAAGCTTTCAGCAGATGCTGATGTAGTACAACTAAACAACGTTGTTGCAGTTGTAGTTGCACAGTTTTTAGATCTAATAGTACCTGTTGAAGAATTGCCGTCATCCATAGATTTGTCAAGTAAATCTGCTTCAGCACCCTTTAAAATAGGTTTAAATGGGTTTGCTATACCTGCAGCTGAAACTGTTGATTTTAGCTGACAACCTTTGTTCGTTGCAGATGTAACCCTGTCCCCACCAAATCCAGTTACGGTAGCAGCAGCAACCTGTAAAGAACCAAGAATTAACGAGTTACCTTTAAATGCCAAGTAAGGAGCTGGAATGATTGAATCAGCATCAGTAGTTGTTGACCCCACTCTTGCATTTGTAGAGTAAAAACTCATGTAAAGACCATCAACTTTAGTAGATGCTAAAATTTGATTTGCAGCAAGATATGTTGACGGGGTTGTTGTAACATCAACTTTTGTTAGATACTGTGCTTTATCGGATGTTACTATACCGTTGTCCGATAGGTAGTTACCGTAGAACAAGTGATACCAGGCAGCATTTGCTTCGTGAACATAACTATTTGTGCATGTTAAAGCAGCAGTTCCAATGTTTCCAAAGTCTATATAACCATCACCATTTCCTCTAGCTGCAGTTGCTGAAGGGGTAATACCTAAAGTAATATCGAATGTTTTTGCCGTTGAGCCAAATTCCAATGCGGTATCAGAGGTTGCATCCCCCGGAAGAGCTCCATTTGACTCTTTGAAGGCATTGATACCATTCATGACCTCTCCTACCTGTCTAATAATGGAGTTGACTTTTGCTTTTTTTATTACACCAAAACCTTTAAAGGCTGTAAATACTAATAATCCACTAACAACTAAAACAATTGAAATCTCAACAATTGAGAATGCTTTAGACCTCGAGTTAAAAATCATAACTTTAAGCTACAAAAAAAATACACAAAAAACTTTAAACACAAGCCCCATTGAGGCAGGGAGTTAAATTAGAAAATAAGACAAAATATCGCAACAAATTATCAAAATACAACTTAACTACGACATTTACGCACATTAGTATTATAGCATCTTTTTTAGCTAAAAGTCAAGAAATCTTTTTTATACTCAATAAAAACGGTGGCTTAATTTACTTTTTGCAAATATAGGTGACTATCTTTTGCACTAAAGGAGCTACAAAATAAGCAACTGGCATTGCAACGCAAAATCCTATAAGATAACTTTTTGCCCATGCTTTAAAAAAATAAGATACAGGACCTATGTTGACTAAAGTCATGATTCCCGACATAAAAAATGCCATAAAGAGTGCCATAAAAAAAGGAAAGAGGATTCTTGGGTTTTTAAGCTTCATAACAATAGTAGATAAAGATATTTGATTTGACTTAGATTTTAAAATACAGTAGAATGTAGACATTGTTTGTTGATTTGTCTAGAGATGTTTAAAAAATCTTTTATTTTTTTTGTATTAAGTATTTTTATACTCTCTGGATGCTTTATGAGTCCACTTTATCAATTATCTGATTCTCGCAGGATCGATTTTTACGACCCAGATGCCCCTGAGGCTGCAAAAAAAGGCTGGAGCGATGGTTGCAAGTCGGGTAATATACACGATGCAAGACCATCAATTATTAAATATATGAATAATTACTACATGGATCCTTACTACATGAACGACCCAGTTTACAGAGACGCTTGGTCTGCAACATCTCACTTGTGTGCCTTAAAGTATGGTTATTACGCAAGCAAAACGCATCTTGGGGTTTATAACTATCTTGCACCAAGGGGGGATTCGATTCAATTTAAAAAATAATTTTTATTGCATATAATTTTATGTAATACAAGTAATTTATTGTTTATTTTTTGTTTATTAATTATTTGAGTTAAGGTATGTCAAAAACTCCAATTACAGTTATCTTCGGCGATGGTATAGGGCCAGAAATTACAAATGCTTGCCTGCAAATTATTGAGGCAGCTGGTGCAAAAATTGATATTAAACCAATTTACGAAATTGGCGAAAAAAGCTATCTTGCTGGCTATACATCTGGCATTAAACCAAAGGACTGGGAGAAAATACTTTCAACAAGAGCAATACTAAAAGCACCCATTACAACACCTCAAGGTGGGGGGTATAAAAGCTTAAATGTTAGCATCCGTAAATCACTTGGGCTTTTTTGCAACTTAAGACCCTGCAAGTCCTACCATCCTTTTGTAAAGACTCATTTTGCAAACCTTGATATTGTTATCTTTAGAGAAAATGAAGAGGATTTATATGCTGGCATAGAGCACAGAGAGGGGGTGGACGCATATGTATGTACTAAAATTATTACCAAAACAGGGAGCGAGAAAATCATTCGTGAAGCATTTGAATACGCACGCAAAAATAAACGCAAAAAAGTTACTTGTATGACAAAAGATAATATTATGAAGATGGCAGACGGAGTCTTTCACAAAACATTTGTTGAGATTGGTGCCCAGTATCCTGATATTGAGCAGGAGCATATGATTATCGACATAGGCTCGGCAAGGCTTGCAAACAAGCCTGACCACTTTGATGTTGTGGTTACACTAAATCTTTACGGCGATATAATATCGGACATAGTGGCAGAGGTGTCAGGCTCAGTTGGTTTTGCTGGTAGTGCAAATATTGGCAACAAATATGCAATGTTTGAGGCTATTCACGGCTCGGCACCTTTGCTTGCTGGCAAAAATGCAGCAAACCCAAGCGGAATGCTTAACGGGGCAATATTAATGCTTTGCTACATAGGTCAAGGCTCGGTTGCAACAAAGGTTGAAAATGCACTTTTAAAAACAATCGAGGATGGTTTTGTTACAAAGGATTTATATCAGGAAGGTCTATCTAAAAAATTATGCGGTACGGATGAATTTGCTAAGCATGTTATTGCAAATCTAGGCAAAAAACCATCGCAAATTAAAGAGGCTATAGCCTACCCCGACTTTGCTTTTGACAACAACACAAAGGAGGACAAAACAATCCCCCACCCAATATTTGACAAAAGCAAGGCTCAGCCAAAAAAAACTATTCTAGGTTTTGACGCCTTTATTGACAAGCCTTGCCTAACAAAAGACATAGCCGAGATGACTCGCAAGATAGACATTAAAGGTCTTGGCCTTAAAACAATTTCATCTAGGGGCTTGCTTTTGTACTCAAAGGAAGAAATGCAGGATGTTTTTGCCTCGCACTGGAGGTTAAGATTTTTATCTAGCTCGCCGCTTAGCATTGCAGATGGGGCCGAGCTTTTAAAGTCTCTTGCTGCCCTAGGGCTTGATGTAGCAAGGTTTAGCACTCTTTACAACTACGAGGATAAAACCGGCTACACTTTGGAACAGAGCGAGTAACAAAATGTTCTTGACAAGTGTAGCTTTTTGGTTTATACTTGGGTGGATTTAAGTGTAATTTATATAACAATAAGTTAATAATAATATATGGAACAGCAACGCCAACACACTGTTATTAAAGATAGTATTAATACTGCCATTTTAACCATAGAGTCTCTTAAGGAGGCTGCATTGCAAGAAGGTTATGTATTTAATCCACAACCGTTTACAGAGCTTTTAAACTCGACTGAACTAAATGAAATAAAGCAGTTTAACGAAGAGATAAAAAAGCATTTAGCAAGCCAAGCAGGTGAAACAAAAGAAACTGTTAACTTAATGCAAAATTTAGTAACAACATTGCATGATTTGACTCAGTTATATGGTACAAATAGCTACGAAGTAAGCAAACAAATCTTCCAAAAGATTTTACCACAAAAGAGTCGTACAGATATCTGCAATGCCCTTAATGGACAAAAGTTTGCCAGCGTCAACGAAGTTGCGGCACAACAGCAGGTAAATCAAGAAGAAAATAAAGCTCAATTGGCCGCGAACGGAATTAATGTGCAGGATCTTGTGGTCGATAGCGATTGGTCTGGTTATTTTTCAGGAGCACAAGCACAAGTTTTAGATATAACACAACTTAGTTTAGCTTCTCAAGAGGGTGGTGCAGAAGACCAGAAAGCAGATAACTTCAAAGCATTTATTGATGCCAACAACCCAATTCAAAACCTTTATAATCTAAAAATGGGTTTAGAGGAATACGAGAATAAAAGTCAAGATGTCAATCAAAAAAGTAACGCTTACGACGATCAACTTACAGATGCAATTGCAATAGCAGAAGACGCATCTGTCGTTTTACCATGCTTTATTGGCAATCATTATTTTGCAATCGGTTTATTTAAAAAATATTATAGCATAATAGATAGAAGTCCACACTTAGCAAGTCACTTAAAGACAATAGAAGGCAAGATGGCATTTAAAGGACTTACACGCGTAACAGTCAATCCAAAGACCTTGTTAAAACAAGAGTCTAATAATTTTACTAATGTTGACAAAGATGGCAATATTAGTAAAACCTCAAATGCCTGTATTCGTTATCAAGCCCTCAATTCTTTACTTTGGCAAAAGAGAGTTGAAACTGATGATCGTGCATTTATACTTGATGAATTTCCTGATTTTATAGACCTTTGCGAAAGAAACTCTCTTGACATATATAATGAAAGTATATTTAAGAGTATTCAAGCATGTGTTGAAACATTAGCTACATCAGACAAAACGGTTGAAGATAAAAATAAATTTAGAGAAAATGTTATTAAAGTGCAGATGGATGCCCTGCAATTTTTTGTCAGTGAGAAGGAAGGTTTTCTTGTCAACGAGCATGGTAAAGATAACAAGGTCCAAACACCATCTGGCAAAACAAATGATGAGCAAGTGACTGAAATTTTGCGTAAAAATATAGAGCAAGTGAAATCCATGATTACTGAACTTGAAGGAATGAAACCAAACTTGCAAATCGACGAATTGCAAAGTCAACATCAATACCAATCTATACAAAATAATGAAGAGGAAGTTAAAGAAGTAGTTCAATCTAATTTTTCTAAAACACAAGAAAACTACATAGTAGATAGCAACGAAGATGAAGACGACATTTTTGAAAGAGATTCTAGTTCGTCGTTTGAGAGTGAGTTTAATAACTTGCCATCGAAATATTTATACAGTGAAGCACGCAGTTCAATGTTTCCTAAGATGCATCAGAATGAATATGACGAATATGAAAGTTATGATATTGCAGGTTTGCAAAAATTAATAAATTCAGATGAATGTGACCTTGAAGCAAAAATAGGAGATGAGGATAATTCTCATGAAACTGATACTGAAGAAATCATCGAAGAGGAAATTTATGCTGAACGAGATGATAAAATAAATGCAGAAATGACTCAAGAACAATTGTTTAATAATATGTTTGCAATTAGCAAAGCAGATGAGCATCGTGTGAAATGTGATAAATATGATGATGAATTAATCGGCCACCAAGACTCTGTAGTAGAAGGTACAGCTCCGTCTCCTAATAATCAAGAATCTCGGCTAGAAGTAAACCAATCGTCTCAAGCTAAATCTTTAGATGGCAATTTAACCAGTAAATTGGATATTGTAAAAAACTACACCTTATGGATGGGAAAAAACCATCCTCAAGTACTTAATGCTTTAAAACCAGGAATAGAAGTGTTGTTGAATGAAAAGCAAATTACTCTTTTGTATGACACTGAAAAGAAACAATTTTATACACAAGATGATAAGAGCCAAACTTATTATAAAGAAGAAGATCTTAGTCAGATTATAGAACCCTCAAATATTCAATTATATGTTACAGATGATAATACTTTGAATACTCTATTAGCTGACAACGGTGAATCTTTTACAAAATTCACAAAAGAGTTTGACGAAATGGAAAAACAACAGCAAACTATAGAATTGTTTAAAGAGTTGCCATTTGATTCGAATCTAAATACTGACAATATCAGCAATAATGCAATAGTTGGTAGAATTGAGTCGCAAGATACATCAGCAAAGTCACGCAACGAAAATAGACTTCAAAAAAGTCAAAGTCCTCAATCTTCGCAATTAAGTTTTAACAACTAAAACATTTGAAAAAAGACAGAGGCAAAACGGGCACCGGCAAGGGTTTTAATTTGCAAAATAACTCCTCCTTGCAGGGTCTCAATGCAAAGTTGTTTAAAAAACATTTAAAAACAAAAATCTTTAAATACCTGTGTTTTAGCTCTTTGGCTTTTTGTTTTTGTCTCTTGGCACTCTTAGTTTTGTTCACTGCTAAGTCGGCCTATAAGGGGATGTTTTTAACAAGCGTTAAGCTGTCAATCAATACTAGCCTTGCAAGCAAGCTTGCCATTAACAACCCAGACGAGCAAAGCATTGCCTTTGAAGCTCTTAAAGAAAACTACAATCTTGAAAGCAAGCTTACCCCTCAAGAGTTAAGCCTTTTGCAAAAGGAGGTGTTCGCCGCCTACAAGGATAACAACAAGCTTAGTGAATTTATTGAAAAAAAATATTCAAAAGGAGACACCTTTAGGGGTGGGGAGATATGGATACCAGCCTCGGCAAAGCTTGATAGATACTACAAAGAGAGTTTTTTATATAAAAACGAAGCCCTAATGTCCACCGCTTACAACAACTTAATTATTGAACTTGTCAACAATAATGCAATTAAAATTAAACCAAGCTTTGCAATTTTTACTAATACCGACTCCAGATACTCCGAGATTGCAGGACTAATGGCCGCCTTAAAGGGAACCCTTTACATGATTGGTATCTTTTTTGTATTTTGTGTGCCAATGTCAATAATTACCGCCTTGTATCTTGAGGAATTTGCAAAGGACAGCTTTTTTAAAAAAATTACCGAAGTCAATATAACAAACCTAGCCTCCATCCCATCAATAATCTACGGACTTTTAGGTCTGCTTGTTTTTATTAACTACATGCACCTACCAAGATCTTCTTCGATAGTTGGGGGTCTAACTCTATCATTACTTGTTATGCCAGTATTGATAGTATCTGCCCGCAACTCAATTAAATCAGTACCAAGAATAATAAGAGATATGGCTTTTGCAATGGGTGCAAGTAGGTCTAGAGTGGTTTTTAGCATAGTATTGCCCTCTGCCCTACCTGGAATCTTAACCGGCATAATACTTACCCTAGCAAGACTCATAGGCGAAACTGCCCCTCTTTTAATCATAGGCATGGTTGCCTTTATAGGCTCAAACCCAACATCGGTCTTAATGCCAGCTTCCGCTATACCAGTGCAGATATATCTTTGGTCATCAAGCCCCGACTATATCTTAATCAACAAGGCATCGGCTCTTATATTAATGCTCATCACATTTTTACTTGCAAGTAACATTGTTATTAACATTATAAGAAAGAGGTTTGAAATAAAATGGTAACATGCCACTTAACACACTTGTTATAAACCCAAAATTTAGACCTTTTATTAAAGACATATACTCAATACTTCAAGTTAAATATAATTTAAAACTTACCGATATACTTGCAAATCAGGATAGACTGATTTTATCGCCTTCTCAAATTTACGACATAGAGCTACTACTTGCCCAAACCCCAATTGAATATATTACAAATAAAGTTTGGTTTTATGACATTTGTTTTGACATAAAAAAGCCAGTTTTAATTCCAAGACTTGACAGCGAGGTTTTGGTTGAAGCCGTAATTAAAGATGTCAGCAAAGATAAACGATTAAATATTATTGAGCTTGGCTGTGGAAGCGGAGCCTTAATATTAAGCATATTAAAAAACTTGCCACTAGCAAATGGCTTTGCTATCGATAAATTTTTACCAGCAATTCTAAATACCAAACAAAATGCCATAAAACTTGAGATTGCAAAGCATAGATTTGTTTGTAAAAAACAAGATTTTCAAGAGGCACTTGACAAACTTTATAAATTTGATATAATTATATCTAACCCCCCATATATTAAAAAGCACTCAAGGCTATTAATGCAAAGGTCGGTTACAATGCACGAAAGTCACCTAGCCTTATTTGCCGAAAGTGATGGGCTTCTTTACTACAGAATATTTTTTGCCGCTTTTGCAAGTAGGTGTAAGAAAAATACAACAATTTATCTTGAAATAGGATTTGATATATATAAAACATTACTTAACGAAATTTCAAAATACAAAAATTCTTTAAGGTTGATAAAAACTGTAAAAGATAGCAATGGCATTGCTAGAGTTTTGGTAATCAGAATTATTTAACTATATGATAAACTTAACTGGAGACAAATACAGTAGCAAAAAATCAGTTTTAGTTTTTGGCGGCATTGATCCATCCTCTGGCTCAGGTATTACAAGAGATGCGATTTCGATAAATAAAGCATCTTGCCACCCTTTATGTGTAACAACAAGTATAGTTGTTCAAAACAATAGCGAAATTACAAACATTCTACCAATACCAGATGATATTTTTAATAATAGTATTAAACTTATAACAAAGGAGTTTGCAAACATTAAGGCAATAAAGGTTGGTCTTGTTGTAAGTCCATTTCAATCAAATCTTATCAAGCAAATATCACAAGACTTTGGTATTAAAATGATAGTTGATATTCCGTTTGTATCAAGTAGTGGATACCAATTACTTAACCCAGATTCAATTGAAGAAATATGCGAAGACTTATTACCAAACTGCTATCTATACACCCCAAACATACCAGAGGTAGACATGCATGCTGCTGGACATGAGGGAATTTTGCAAAATGGCATTGCCAATCTCTTAATTAAAGGCGGTCACAGCGATGATGATTACTGCACCGATATACTTTATACACGAGTTTCATCTCAAGAAAACCTAAATGGCAAAGAGGATGATGTTTTGTATAAATTTAAAGAAATTAAATTTACAATACAAAAATACAAAACTGAAGATGGACTTCAGGTTAGAGGTACGGGATGTGCTCTAGCAAGTTTTATTGCAGCCTATACGGCAAGAGGTTTTAGCCTTGAAAATGCGATAACTGAGGCTAAGAACCAAGTCTACAAGCAAATAACAAAGTCTTACTACCTAGGGGGGAAAGCAAGATTTTTAGGCAATTAACAAAAAGGTTATGAAAAAAACAAGCATTGCATTAATCAAATACATAGCAATATCCTTAGGCTGCATAATTAGCTTAATCATGATATCTATTCTTTGTTTTTCCATTTGGTTTTATGCAAACCCCAAGTCTGCAATTAGAACAATCATCAATGGCTCAGTAAGTGCTGTCAATAAGTTTAGTAATAACAATGTTGGCCTAGAGAGTATTGAAATCAATGATATCGACATGAATGGCAAAAAAGCTTACAAAGTAAATATTATTAATGTTAATGGTTCAAACTTTCACATTAATAATATTGCTTTTGCAATTACAAAAAATCCTATAACATTTTTAAAACAAGACAAAACTATTGATATATCATCTATAATTATAAAACTTAGTCCCTCACAAGATAGTAATATTACGAGTATAATTAAAGGCTTTAATGCAAGTATTGTGGCAATTTTTGGAGGTCTTCTGGATATACTTGAAAATATTCCTTCCAAAATTACACTAAATATTGCCAAAATAGACATTTTATCAAATCAAGATGTTTTAACGCCATCTGGAACAATGTCATCTACATTTATTATTAACGACATTTACAATGACAAGGAGGATATTGTGTTAAAATTTTATAATATTGAAACAGTCAATTACGATTTTGCAAATAAAGAACTAATGCTTAGTTGTAAGCGTAGAATTTTAAAATTTAATTGTAATTCTAGTTTTTTAATAAATGCAAAAGATGGATTTTTAAAAAATACTTTAATAAATATCGATCTAGATTATAAAAAAAATAATAACACTTACTTTGTCAACTACGATATCAAAGCTCAGGAAGTTGTAGTAAAAGAAAATACTGTAGCCAAAAATACCATCCTTAATGATGTAAAAATAACAGGTGATATTAATGGCTTCACCGCCGTAACAAAAATTCCGCAATCACAAGGTCAAAACTTTCCACTCTATTTACAGGTTAAAGCAACACTTAACAATTTCTTTCAACAGGGTAATAGCTTAATATTTATTGATAATTGTGCCAATTGTATAAACTTAGATTTTACTGTTTCATACAACCCTGAAGGCCAAACACAGTTAAATCTTGAAGATATAATTGGTGTAACAAAACTTTTTAACCTTGGCACCGTTACTTCAATTGGAGACGCCGTATCTGCCATTGTAAAAAAGGCTGTATTTACAAGCAACAATCTTATATTTAACATTAATTTAAGCCCACCAGATGGCAAAAAATACCTTGATGACTTAGAGATTAAATTTAATATAGCAAATGCCTTTGGCAATGTCGAGACTGGCATTGCAAACTTTAGCTTAAATAATGTCAGCTTAGAATCGACCTCAGATTTAAATCAAACTAAACTCATTTTTAAAGAAGGTACTATTGCAAAAATGCCGATTATTACAAACTCAGCAAACAAAGAGCAAAGCCTTATCATTGAACATCAAAATAGCGATTTACACCTACAGCTATCTCTTGGTGGCAGCTTTGACAATCTTATAAAAGTTTTTGACATCAAGGATTGTTTTAGTTTAAGACATATAAACGAAAACAAAATAAAGGCTTTGGATATAAATTTATTCATACCTTTAAAATCAAAGGATATTTTTAACGACCTAAGCCTCGATGTTAAAATTGACACAAACGAAATTTTTAAAACAATATTCTTTAACTCCAATACATTTAATGCAAATATAATCAAGCAATCCAATTCAAAACAAATATCTATAGATGCAGAATTAAATAATGTATCTAGCAACCAAAGTGATCATTTAAATTTACTCAAAGACATAATCATGCCTAAAGTATACCTTAAATCGCTTGTTAATATTACGGATAAAGACATAGGTAGCGTTAGTATTTTAGCTACTAAGACGAAGGATTTGCAGTCCAGCGGCGAAAGCAAGATTGTCTTTTTGGAACTCATTTTCAAAGATAAAATACTGGAGAATCTTAAGCTCCACCTCAACACAAAATCAAACAATGCAATGCTTGACTTTAACGCAAATCATTCATTAATCACTCTTAAGGCTACAAAGCTTGAACTTGCATCCTTGGTGAACGACATACCAATTATACTAAATCAAAATACAGACCAAGAGCATAAAGAAATTGATATGTCAAAATTTAAAATACCAAATTTAGATGTAATTATTGACAGCTTGGCACTTTACAATGGTAACATTGATTCTGTTGCCCTAAAGGTTAATGTAAGCGATGCTAGAATGGTTATGAGTGATGGCGATTTTACAAAAAGCAACGCGGATACAGATGATTCAATAGAGTATAGCATTACTCGCAATGTTGACAAGTTTGATTTGAAGTCTGGATTAGTAAAAATAAATTACAACTCCAAAGAGTTTATTGACAAAGAGTACAATTTGCAAATCGACATACCAAACATTCAAAAACTAGCTGCAGGGCTTGGTCTTGTTAATATTAAAAATGGTAAGTTAAATGGCTTTGGCAGGGTTATTAAGAGTTCTAAAACAAATCGTAGTTACCTTGATGTAAATACTGAGATTGAAAATCTAAGCTTTAAAGCTGGTGAAAACGACTTAACAGATATGAGGGGTGAGGTTAATGTAAGCATACCTTTGTTTGCAAACGACAACATTGTCAATATCGACAAAATTAGCCTTACAAATGCTTTTCACAGCATTTTTGTAAAAGGAAATATCAACATGCATAATCTGGATATAAAAGCAGACCTCAAGTACACTCCGGCAATTGTAAAAAAAGCGAGTAATGTTGCCATTATAGGTCTTGCAGTGCAGGGCTTGTCACTTTTTAGACAAGAGGGGCCAATAGGACTGTCATACAGGATAGATGGTAAGCTTTATAGTCCAAGAATCAACCTTGGTTCAGTTTCTTTTTTAATGTTTAAGCTTGGCAGAGGCAATATAGCTAAAAATGAAAAAAGATAAAGTGAAAATTATCTCACCCGAATGGCATCACGAACATAGTTAATGTTGCTGGATATCATATTGTCATCTCTCAATCCAAGCTGCAAAGCCCTAATGAGATTATAAGAGTTTGGCAAGGTAGCTTTAATATCACCTCCCTCGAGCAAAGCTAGACTAATGTTTATTTTAAGCTTGTTTTTTTCTTCACTTAGGTAGTCATCAATAAGATTGTTATCAATATTTATAATTTGAGTTAAGGGATTTAAAGTTTTATTAAACAACTGAATATACGACTCCCCTCTTATACTTGGTAAAATAATAGCAATATTTTCAAAATTAGCTCCACTTAGCACAACCCCAGCAAGACATGCCTGCATGTTATTAATAAACACTTTTTGCATTTCACTAAAACATGCAATACCCTCGGTAAAGGCGAGTCCGATTCTTATACCAGTAAAGCTTCCAGGTCCATTTGCAGTAACAATCTGCTTTATATCCCGTAAAGTTATATTGTTAGATTTTACAATCTCATTAAATAAACAATCTATCTTGTCAACCTGAGCGTGTTTGTGGGGTACAAAACTTGTTGCCAAGTGTTTAAAGTCTTGCCCAAACAAAGAAACAGATAGAGTTTCAAAGCATGATTGAATAGAGACTATCATAGCTCTTATCTCAAGATTGTGTCCTCTCTATCCTTACCGGTTGAAACAATGGATATTGGTATTTCAAGAAAATCCTCAATAAATTTAAGATAAGCTACTGCATTTTGAGGCAAATCGTTAAAAGTTGTTACATTTTCCGTTTTTGCCTGCCTGCTCCAGCCTTCAAAATATTGATAGTTTGGCACTATGTTTGCAAAATCGGCACGAGAGGATGGTATATAGTCGAAGTTTTTCCCGTTAATTGTGTAAGATGTACAAACTGGGATGGAGTCAAAGCCATCAAGAACATCAAGTTTTGTAAGTGCAATTTGATTAACCCCGCAAAGTCTTGCAGCCTGTTTTGCAAAAACAAGGTCAAGAGCACCACATCTTCTTCTTCTTTTAGTTACAGTTCCAACCTCCTGACCGATAGATTGTAAAGCCTCACCAAACGAGCCGTTATCTTCAGTTGGAAAAGGACCCTCGCCAACTCTTGTAGCATATGCTTTTAATACACCTATGTTGTCATTAATGTTTGTAAGTCCAAATCCACTACCTGTAAAAATTGAACCACAAACAGTTGAAGATGATGTTACATAAGGATAGGTTCCGTAGTTTATATCAAGCCCAAAGCCTTGTGCCCCTTCAAACAAAATATTACCTTTGGCTTTTTGAGTAAAGTCAAAGAACGGAACCACGAACTCTTTGATTTTTTCACGGATCATCTTAATAGAAGCAAGTGCTACATCGTAAGATGGCAAATCTTTTAATCCAATAAAAGATGTACTTAGGTGATAGTTAAAAATTCTTTTTAAGCAATCCTCAAGAACTGAATCGTCAAACAAATCGCAAATTCTTATTGCCCTACGCATCGCTTTATCACTATAAGCTATACCTATACCCTTTTTTGTTGTACCAATCTTTGCTCCGCCCAAGGCAGATTCGTTAATAGCATCAACCTCTTTGTATAAGTCAAGTATTACACTAGCATTATCAGCAATAGCAAGATTTTGTGATGTAATGCCAATTCCCTGCGACCTGACTAATTCAATCTCGCTAATAAGAGATTGTATATTTATAACTACTCCAGAACCAATAAAGCATCTTTTACCTCTAATGATACCTGAAGGAAGAAGGCTTAATTTAAAAACCTTTCCATCAACTTCTATTGTGTGTCCAGCGTTATCACCGCCATGAAACCTAACTACCAAATCAGCCCTATCAGCAAGATAGTCGACAATCTTACCCTTGCCCTCATCTCCCCACTGCAAACCTACAACGGATGTAAAGCTTTTGTTTTTATTGTTTTGAAACATAGTGTTTTATCAATTATAATCAATCAAATCTAAGCAAACAATACATGTTGACAAAACAAAAAGAAAATGTCAATGTAAATAAAGTTTAAAACTTCTTGACATAAATATTTTTTTATTACCTAATAACAGACTGCAGAACTTTAATTTTTGATTAAAGCCATAAATATATTAGGTTTTAGTCGGGGTTTTGATAATGTTTTTATAGGTTTAATTTACCTTTATCATTAAATATTTGTATGGCAAAAAAAAGTAGAATTAACAGAAATAACGCAATTCTTGCTACCGCAACTAAAGCTGAGGCAAAAAGAGCAAAAATTAAACAAGAAATTAAATCTTTACCTATCGAATCAAGTGTTGATTATGCAGGTAGCTTTAAAAAAGCTTTTGTTGCTATGCTTAGTATTCAAAAAATGAAGCGTAACGAGTCAAAAACAAGACATAGAAGACGCTGTTTTGTTACTGGCAGACCAAGAGGTGTAACTAAAATTGGACTCGAAAGAAACATGTTTAGAGAATATGCTCTTTGGGGCTATCTACCTGGATTTACAAAATCAAGTTGGTAGTATTTAGTGGTAACTTAAAATTTAAATAATATTTTGTTTTTGTGTTTTTATTATGAGTAATAATTTTCTTTTATCAAATCTTGTATCAAGTGTAAAAAACGGCTTTATGGTAAAAAAACCTGTCGTTGTTGTACCTTTTTCAAATATTAACAGTGCAATTTGTGATATTTTAAAAAACGAAGGATTTATAGAGGGCTACGAATCTTTTGAAGTAAGAAAAGGTGTTAAGCAAATTAAGGTCAACCTTAAGTATGTAAAACTACAATCGTCAATTAGACAAATTGAATTAGTCTCAAAACCTGGTAGAAGAATGTACAAGGGTTACAGACAGATTAAAAATTATATTGATGGTCTTGGTGTTAGAATTGTTTCGACAAACTTGGGACTTATGACTGACCACGAAGCAAGAAGTAAAAAAATTGGCGGCGAGGTTGTTCTGAATATATTTTAATTTTGCGTTGTATTAATATCTTTTATTATTTATGTCTAAGCTTGCAAAAAAGCCAGTTGCCATTCCTGCAGCAGTAAAGGCTAGCTATACAAATGGCTCCATCACATTTTCTAGTGCTAGCGGTTCCATATCTTTACCCATAAGATCTGAACTTGTTGATGTTGATTTAAAAACAGATTCTGTTAAAATTACAAAAAAAGACGAATCAAAAGATGCAAATGCTTATAGCGGAACTATAGCAAGAAGCATATCTACTATTATTAAAGGTTTTACATCTCCGGCTGGTCACAGTGTCAATCTTGATCTTAAAGGAGTTGGTTACAAAGCAATTGTTACTGGCAATCTAGTAAGCTTTACTCTTGGCTTTAGTCATAATATAGCAGTTGAAATACCACAAGGTGTTAAAGTAAGTGTTGAAAAAAATACTAAAATTACAGTTAGCTGCCTTAATAAAATTGTGTTAATGGATTTTGTAAAATTTATTCAAGGATTAAGAAAAAAGAATGTCTACAAAGGTACGGGAATGCACATAGAAGGCGAGTTTGTTTTGCGTAAAGAGGTTAAAAAAGCTAAAAAATAGCATTTCTATTCCGCTACATGATAAAGATTATCGCTTTCTTTTTGTTACCCTTTTTGCTCTCCATTAGTTTTAAAACTTCGCTTGCTGAAACGGACAAATCTTCAACAACCTCATCCGCTCAGGACACAGTAAGAGTTGTTGGGATTTCCAAAAAAAGCGAGGAATTTAATAATGCACAAAGAAGCATTGGTTCTATTGATACCAATCTGGCATCAAGAACCGATGTCCTTACTCTTGCAAACTTTAAAAATAAAAATGCCTTCAATCTATCCGAAGTTATATCAAACTCTACAATAGGATTAAGATTTGACTCAAACGAACCAGTTAGTGGTAACGGCGGAGTTTCAATATCAAACCTACCATCTCGCTTTAGTGCAATTTTTATTGATGGAAATGAAATTTCAGCTGGAGGTGTAAGTGGCTCCATTATTTCAAATATTATAAATGCCAATGCCATTGAGTCAATAAAGGTCTCAAAAGGTTCAAGATCAAATAACTTTACTGCTATGAATCAGGCAAACGCTCTTGACATAAAAACAAGTAATTTATTTATACCAAAAAATGCTTTCGATTTAAGTGTTCAAAGCAACCAAGCCAATATTTCAGCATTTATTGCAAGCCCAATTGACACCAACAACGCCATTGGTATTTCTCTATTTGCAAATGAAGCAAAAGGAGTTGACTCCGACGGGGATGGATATGCTGAATCTGCAAAAAAGTCTATAAAAGCTGGATCTTTTACATTTGAAAGTAAGGACATTGCAGGAACGCAAGCGCATTTAAAATTTAGACAAGATATTGCCGACCAAACAACATTTGGGGGGGCCGCTTACAATCTAAGCTCTTTGTCGGATTTATTTAACAACACTTCTGGATTGGGCGGAATTGATTTTGCAAAAACAACAAAAGGCTCGCCTCAATCGTCATCCTATAAAATGCCAGATGGCTCTGGTCAATCCGCTGACTACGAAGAAGGTAAATTTGGCCTTGGCGAATACACTTCTAATAAAATGTATATGTCCAACCTACAAATCGTTAAAGATTTTGATAAATTTAGCTACAAGTTTTTAGGCTTTTATCTAAACAATACCAAGCAAGATTACTACCACTTACGCAAAGCAAATGGCAAGGAAGTATCGGCAAATGCAATACTGGCAATGCAGTATAGGCATAATAATACTTTCGACATTGAATACGGTGGTGGATATAAAATAAACTCAACATCTTTACTATCCGTTCCGTTTGAAGCAATAGGCGAGACCCAAGAAGATCACGCGGGTCATTCTCATGGTTCAATAAACAGCAATAAAAATGATTACAGATTTTTAACAAGCTTTTTTAGTGCAAATTACGAATACAAAAATATATCACTTAATGGTGGCTTTAACTACGATTCAAATGTTCAGCTTGGTAAAATATTCTCACCATTTTTAAACTCTAAAATATCATTTGGTAAAGATATTGAAGATTCTACAAGTGTAATTACTCAAACCGAAAAAACAAAAGAATACGACCTAAGGCTTGGCTTTAACACTGCCTACACCCTCCCTAGTAATATGTTTGATTTATCGCATATGCTAAATATAGTCAACACAAAAACAGTGTATCAAACAAATGTAAAACCAGAAAGATCTCGAACCATTTTTGCACACCTAGTAAAAAAAGATAATAAATATGGCAATTTAAGCCTTGGCGTCAATTACACAAACATTTACAATACAACAATTATCGGCCTTAACTGCGGCAGTAATAGCTGTGGTCACGAAGATGAATCTGATGTTAATATTTACAATGCAAATGGATCAGGTGATTTTATAAAAGTTCTTGGCATTGAAACGACATATGCAAAATCTTTATCTAAAACTTTATTCTTTGGTGCAGGTCTCGAAAAATACAATTTAACCGTCAACACCAAGCAATTAAATAACAACATCACTAACTTACCTTACTTGCAGAATCAAATGGACTATAGATTAATAGCAAACCTTTCTTACTTTACAAATCCAGTTCAAACATTATTTTTTCAATTAAGCTTAAACAAACCGCAATCTTTGGACAAATTTGGAATTGAGATGTATAATCTTGATGGTACAAAAAAGACAAATGCAAGACCTAGCTATCTTATTGCTGACATAAAATACGACTACAAGCTAAATACTTACAATCGTTTTACTAAACGCAATATTTTTGTTTTTTCTATAGGTATTAATAATATTTTGGACTTTAAGCAGACAACTAAAGATTCATTTATTTATCTTTCCAAAACTGGAGATTTAAATCATGGCAATATATGGGGACCAGTTGTTGGAAGAACGATGTTTTTAACCGTTTCAGCTAAGATGTAACACATCAAAGATGCTAATGAAAATCATATTTTTTATTCTTTCCATCACCCATTCTAACATTGCTCTTGCTTCTTGGGTCAGGCAGAATCTTAGCCTTCAGGTTATAATAAAACAAAACTATAACTACCAAACATTTAGCACACTACGAACCGATAAAGGCTATGCAAAATACATCGAAAGCCTCAATAAACATGAGCTTACTACAAGCGATTATGATTTTTTTGCAGAACTTGGTCTCTTTAAAGGAATATCGTTTTACACTACCGCATATGCAAGTGTATTTAAAGACTCGATGACAAACAACAGGTACCCTAAAGACAACAAGACAATCACTGGCAACACAATTGTCAACTCTTCCTTTGGAATAAGGCAACAAGTATTTAAAAATAATATCTTTGCAGCATCCACTAAAATGTCTTACATATCAAGTGGAGTGGAAGATCCCAATTATTACTTTATTTTTGGCAACAAGCCAAGTATGGTGGAGTTTGGTGCGGCAATTGGATTTGGCACAAGCGAAGCCTTTAATAACAGACTCTTACAAAGCGATACTACATTAAAAAAAATCTTTATTATTTTCGACAATGGCTATAAGCTTGGACTCAAGAGGTTTTATAGAGAGATGTCCACAAATATAACTCTTGGCTATGAGTTAAAGGATATAGGAGCTATGTTTTTAATTGAAAGCTTCAATACTCTAGGTCCGCAAAATCCTCTGTCAAACCAAAGATTCAATCAGTATACATTACTTCTGTCAAAACTTTCAACATCTTTTGTTTTTAACATCTCTAGTTATGCAAGCCTGCAATTATCTTTTAGTAAAGATGTTGGCGGACAAAATAGAAAGCAAGGCAACGGTTTATCTCTGGGCATTTGGTTTAACGACTAAATATCTTAAATTGCATTGTCACTTGCTTGACATACTTCTTGCGATATCAAAATATATCATCCAATACCATTTCCCATTTCTAAATAGCCTTATTGTATTAATTTTTAGTTAAAAAAGATCCTTTAAAAATCCGCATTAAACACACACCTCCCCAGCTGCCTAAAGGCAGTGGGGTGTATTAGACCTCTTCCCTAACCCCTCCCCTCTAGGATGCCACTCTGTAACTCCTCCCCTCTTAGGGGAGGTTGGGTGGGGTTGTGATAGAGACTAAGAAATATATTTTATATCCCGATTAATCCCCATTAGGCTCGCCACGCCAGCCAGC
>CAMDBF010000019.1 GCA_945889175.1 Rickettsia typhi | reverse complement strand
GATACCCCGTGTCTGCTATAATTTGTTTAGATTGGTGAATCCCAAGTTTCATTTCTTTAAATTGTCTAAAATCATGCTTTTTGCCATTTGTACTTGAGGTTGCAAGTATTTGTTTTGTTTTTGCATTTACAAGTAATTGAGTTTTTATTAGACCTCCTCCATAACCCCTACTACTACATAATACCATTTCCTATTTCTAAATATGCTTATTGATGTAATCGCATTTGCAAATTGACTTTATTAAACCTCCTGCATAACTCCTCCCCTCCTAGGGGAGGTTGGGTGGGGTAATATATACTATACCTCTTACCATTCTTTTAACTTTAAATGTTACATTTAAAAGCCATACAAAAACATAAAGCTATCTTGCTAAACTCTAAACTTAACACACAGGTCCCAGCCCCCCAGTTGGCCATTTTAACCAAATTTGGCCAGCGGGTGTGTGTTTAATGGGGATAAAGTATATTTTTTAACTAAAAATTAAAACAATAAGCCTATTTAAAAAGCGGAAATGTTATAATAATCTTGGCTACGGTTTATTTCTACAAAACATCTTCTAAGAATATGTTTTCGGTGCGGTGGGCTATTTTGCCTTGCTTAATGTAAATTGCATCAAAAGAGTAGCTGTATTCTTGATAGCAATCTGTATCGTTATAGATAAAAAGCTCGGCTGCGGCAAAGATTCTTGCCCATTGTTTTTTGGAGATGATGTTTTCGTAATCAATGTTATCAAGTTTTGTTGCCTTTACTTCGGTAAAAATTAAATGCTTTAAATCGTGGTTTATAAAAACTAAATCTATTTCGCCAGCCTTTGTTTTTAGCCTTGACTTTAAAACTTCATAACCAATTGCTTTGTAAAAGTCTATTGCAAGATTCTCGCCGTCAAGCCCAGTTTTGTAAGCTACAATGCTATTTACTGTTTTTGCTAAGCCCATGGATATAAAAAGTATGTTGCTACTTAGCTTTTTGCCTGTCCTTATACACCTGCATTTTAGCCAAGTATTTTTTAAGATACTTACCAGTTACACTATCTGGCGATTCGCAAATTGCCTCAGGAGTACCGCAGGCAACTATCAAGCCACCCTTGTCGCCGCCCTCAGGGCCCATGTCGATAACATAATCCGATGTTTTAATAACATCCATGTTGTGTTCAATAACTATCATTGAGTTGTCTTGGTCTATAAGTCTGTGAAGAACATCCAAAAGTTTTTTAATATCATGGGAGTGAAGACCAGTAGTAGGCTCGTCTAATATATATAAGCAGTTACCAGCTGTTTTTCGTGATAACTCCTTTGCAAGTTTAATTCTTTGCGACTCACCGCCAGATAAAGTAGTTGCAGATTGCCCAAGCTTCATATATCCAAGACCAACATCGGAGAGGTATTGAAACTTTTCCTTAATTAAAGGCACTGATTTAAAAAAGTTTAAAGCCTCGTCAACCGACATCTCTAGAACATCCGATATGGTTTTTGTTTTAAACTCTATTTCAAGGGTTTCGCGGTTGTATCTTTTACCCTTACAAATGTCGCAGCAAACATAGACATCTGGCAAAAAGTGCATCTCAACTTTTACAGCACCATCACCTTGGCAGGCCTCGCATCTTCCGCCTTTTACATTAAACGAAAATCTTGCTGGCTTATAGCCCCTTCTACGAGCCTCAGGCAGACCCGAAAACCAATCCCTAATGTAGTTAAAAGCCCCAGTGTAAGTTGCAGGGTTTGACCTTGGGGTACGACCTATTGGCGACTGGTCTATTTCAATAACTTTTTCGATATTTTCAAGCCCTATAATATCGTCGTAAGGCTCGGCCTTTACTTTTGACTTATAAAGCTTTGCAGCAAGTGCTCTGTAGATTGTCTCCATTACTAAGGTTGACTTACCACAACCACTAACACCAGTAATTGTAACAAACATTCCCAAAGGAATTTTTACATTAATATTTTTAAGGTTGTTACCCTTTGCACCACGAATTTCCAAAAATTGACCGTTACCAAGCTGTCTTCTTGCTCTGCCGTCAAGATTTATTATCTCAGTTCCGCTAAGATAAGCACCCGTAATACTATTTTTATTTGCCATAATTTCGGCAGGAGTTCCCTCAGCTATAACATAACCACCGTTAATACCAGCCCCCGGTCCTATGTCGATGATATAATCTGCCTCTTCCATAGTCTCCTCGTCGTGCTCAACAACTATCACACTATTGCCTATGTCTCTTAGGTTTTTGATTGTTCTAATAAGTTTTTCGTTATCAGATTGATGTAGACCTATAGAAGGCTCATCTAAGATATATAAAATACCAGTAAGCTCGGAGCCAATTTGACTTGCAAGTCTTATTCTTTGAGACTCCCCGCCAGACAAAGTTCCACTCTCCCTTGCCAGAGTAAGATACCCAACCCCAACATTTTGCAAAAAGCCAAGTCTTTTTACAATTTCCTTTACTGCTTTTGAGGCTATTTCGTTTTGCTGACCATTAAGATGCCTGTGTAAATCATTAAACCAAATTATTGAATCACTAATACTTGTCCTGCAAACCTCTCCTATATGCTTATGATTAATTTTAATGCAAAGAGATTCTTTTTTAAGCCTATAGCCACTACATTCACGACATTTTGTAATGTCCTGAAATTTTTGCAGTTCTTCCTTTATAACCTCACTATCAGTCTCTCTCCAGCGATTGTAAAGCATGGTCATGATACCCTCATATTGCTTTTTAACCTTGTATATACGCATGCCATCGTTGTAGCTAAACTCAATCTCTCTTTCACCTAGACCGTAAAATATCATTTGTTTTGCTTTTTCATTGATGTTTTCAAAAGGTTCATCGATAGAGAAATCAAATTCCGTCTCCAAGGTTTTTAACATTTGAATGTAATGTTTTGAAGATGCCTGAGTTGTCCACAATGTAATTGCACCCTCTCTTATAGATAAAGACACATCACCAATTGCAAGCTCTGGCACAAAGTGATACTCAGTACCAACACCATTGCAAGAAGGGCAGACACCATATGGACTGTTAAAAGAGAAAATTCTAGGCTCCATGTCTTCAATTGTAAAGCCTGAGACTGGACAGCAAAATTTTTCCGAAAAATTTAAAATTGCACTCTCTTTAATCTCGGTACCATTGATACTTGCAATCTCTGATTCGTCAATAGCAGGATCAATTGATACAATCTCGGCATGCAAGATTCCTTCTGAGAGTTTTACTGCGGTTTCAACAGATGAGGCAAGTCTATCCTTTATATCAGGTTTAATTTCAAGCCTGTCAACAACTACATCTATTGTGTTTTTACGATTTTTATCGATGTTCATAATGACATCATCTATAGACACAAGCTCACCGTTGAATTTTATACGCTCATACCCACTTTTTCGTAGTGTTAATAATAGCTTTTTATGTTCCCCCTTTTGCCCCCTAACAATTGGAGCTATGATATTCACTTTTGTCTTTAAAGGTAGCTTTAACAATGACTCTATCATCTCGCTAATTGTTATGCTTTTAATTGGCAAGTTTGTCTCAGGCGAAAAAGGCACCCCTACCCTTGCATACAAAATACGAAGATAATCGTAAATTTCAGTCATTGTTGCAACTGTTGATCTTGGGTTTTTTGATGTTGTTTTTTGATCTATCGCAATTGCTGGGGATAGTCCTGATATTGAGTCGTAGTCTGGCTTGCCTTGAATGTTTAAAAACTGTCTTGCGTAAGTAGATAGGCTTTCAATGTACCTTCTTTGACCTTCGGCATATATGGTGTCAAAGGCTAATGAAGATTTACCGCTTCCACTTGGACCAGTAATTACAACAAACCTATCTTTTGGAATATTAAGGGAAATGTTTTTTAAATTGTTTTGCCTTGCACCTTCAATAGCTATGCAGTTATCAAGGTTAGCAAGTTTTATATATTCTTTTTTTACTCTTGTTACTTTACTTACTGTATCGCTTTTAGTTTTTCTTACACTTTCAACTTCCGTCATATCGCCAAAAAATTAAGTCCGTTTAGATAGTATCAAGGTAAAGACCCTGCATATTTTTATTAAAAGCCTAATTCGCTACAAAGGCTTTTGCATTAAAAGTAAATGCAAAAAATCGATATATGTCAAGAATATAAAAGATAAAGATTACTTGACAATAAGAAAAATTTACATTTGACTAAGCTTTATTTTCAACGATTTACTGGCTTTAATTAAAATATAAATGATAAAATATTATTTATATTGAATAATTAATGTTTTATTAGTATAATTTTATATGATTTATTTACATTATATTATCAACAGATGACAAAAAAGTTTATTATACTCAATCTTACCCCAGACTCCTTCTCGGACGGGGGCAAACATGTAAAGCTAAATTTAAAAAATTTTATAAAAAATGCAAAAAATAAAAATGCATATGGCATAGATGTTGGGGCAATGTCTACAAGACCTGATGCAACATTGATTAGCTACAAAGAGGAGATTGAAAGGTTAAGACCTTTTATCAAAATAATTTCGGATTTTTGCATTACTTTCGATCTAAAACTTAGCCTTGATACTTTTAATTACGAAACTGCCCAGTGGGCGTTAAATTATTGCAACATTGACTATCTTAACGATGTTAGTGGTTTTAAAGATCCCAATTTTGCAAAGCTACTGAAAGCTAATCCAAAGCTAAGATATATTTTTATGCACTCCTTGACCGTGCCAGCATACTCGGATATTGTAATGAGCGAAGAACAAGACGAGATGATTGCAATTCTAGCTAAATATGCCTTTACAAGAATAGATAAACTTGTTAAAATGGGGATTGAGGAGAGTAGGATTCTTTTTGACCCCGGAATAGGTTTTAGTAAAAATCATGAGCAATCAATGTATCTTGTAAAAAATATTGATGTTTTACAAGAAATTGTCAAAAAACATTACCCCGAGGTTCAAATGCTAGTAGGGCATTCTCGCAAAAGATTTTTAAAGCACTACGCAGGTATTGACCCATTAGTAAAAGCCAGCAACAACTCTCTTGACTGCTTAACCGAGTTTGTTACAAGAGTGTTTTTTGATAAAATAGACTTTGTAAGAAGCCACGATTAGTTAGGCTAAATCCCCTTGTAAGATTGAATTATATAGTCAATTACAAATAACTCGATCTCTTTACAAACTTTCAATACAACCCAAGCTCTATGCAATAGCCATCCTGCATAACATTGACAATTAATAAAAAATCGTAACCTTATATTTTATTAATAAATCAATGTCATTTCAGGTTGAACAATGTTATTGCTGTTGAAAAGATGATGTTTTCTGTGATTTGGGAGATGAGTTTGCTTTTTTGTGGGTTTCAGATGTTATTTTATCACTTCTTTCAAAGCCTTGTCTAAGCAAACTTTTACTTTCTTCCTTACTTTCTTCATTATTACCGTTGACAGCAAAGGATAAATCAAAAGCATTAATCCCTTCTAAAGTTTTTACTGATTCTAATTTAGATACGTTCAAGGCAACCTTATCTTTTTTACAATTTTCCACAAAACTGTCGATATCTTTAATAGGTAAGGCAATAAAACTGTCGATGTTTTTACCAAATGCTTCACGAAACATTTCCTTATGTTTTTCTGTTATGTTACCCTGATAGAGATTTAATACCTTGTATGCAGTTTCGATAAATCCTCTTTGCTCAAAATCTGCACTGGATGCTATCATATTAGATATACTTTTTTCTATTAAAAACTCCCCAAAATTTTTATTACAACATTCTTCAAACGAATTTTTATCTTCTTTTGATAGTGGCAATCTAAGATGATAAGTCCTCAAACCATTCTTAGCTAAACCTGTGTCTAAGAATAACATCAGGCGGTAAAAGTTGATATTGTTAAAAAGATCTGGATTATTTTTACATAAAACTAAAACATGAGTCCAAATCTTTTTAGTAAGTTTGGAGTCATCTAGTTCACTCACGAAATCAGCATCATGATGAAGACATAAAACATTAGCAAGATCCTCAAACACCGAACTATCGGGGTACTGTTGGTAAATCAGTAATAATTTATTTATTATTTGCTGATAAGTAGGTATAGATTTACTAGCATAATCTTCAAGACAAGCTTGAAAATAACGTTGTTTTTCTTTGTCTGTTGAGTCTATTTTTAATTTAGACTTCAAACTGTCAAATAATGTTTTAAGCTCGTTTCTTTCGTTTAATGCGTTATCTTTAACTTTAAGATTGACTATCTGGGTTTCGTTTTTCTGTTCATCTTGAGGATTATTTTGTTTTTTTTGAATTAGAATTTCGTTCTTTTGGATTAATTCTGCTATTTGTTTTTGACTGAGACTTGAATCACTCAAACAATAGTTAATAACATATCCTAACTGTACTTCTTTTTCGTCATCGTCGATTACAATCGATTCTTGATCAATACCCTAAGTATCAATCAATTGTTGTAAATCTTCCAATGACCCATGCGAGACTATATTATCAAATGCTTCAACATGTGCTTTTTGTCTTTCATCTTGTATTAAGTAATTTTTTTGTTGTTTTTTCTCTTCATCAATGTTGTTTTTTTGTTCTTCGTTAATAAAATTTTCTAAATCACTAAATGTTATAGCACTTTGATTATCTTTTGGTTTAATCCCGAAATTACTTAAAACACTTTCTTTTTCCTCTTCCTTCTCAACATCATCTTTAGCACATTCAGAGCTATCGTCTATCTTTTGTTGATGATTCTCGAGATATTTTTGAACACTTGATTTTGTATGGTTGTACTGAAAGTAATCGTTAGCAAATTTATTCTGATCGTCAATATCAAGAACTTTTATTTTTTCTAGTAAATCTTTAGTTATTTCTCCATTCCTCATAAAGGAATATAAACGTAGATCACCATTCATGCTTTTTTTATCAAAAAGTTCTGGTATCTGTGCTTTTGCAGATTGCAAGGTTTTAATATCACAGTGAATAACTATTTCACGAAGTATGATTACGTCAAAATCAAATGATAACGACTCTATTGTTTCTGACCTATCTTGAGGCGTCATTTGCTCTAAAGTGTTAATTACTTCCTTTAATCCTTCTGATGTTTCTTTCCACAAAGATGTTAGAATGCTAGACCGGTTGTCACGAAGTTTTTGAGAAAGTTCTCTATTTTCCATAAAATAATAAAATAAAAATTTAAAAAACTTCTTTGCAAAAATTTTATTTTAGTTTTCACAAAGTAAATCAAAGTGTTTTTATTTTTTAATATATAATTTGCAAATAAAATTTATTTATTTTTTCAAAAATATATAAATACACAATTGCTTTAATTGTTATAAGCAAGTCGTTTGCAAAAGTAGAGTCGGTAACTTTGAAAAGCCCATCTAAATCACAAAATCACTCTATTTTTTGTAAAACACATATCGCAAAATTGATCCTTTGTGTGAGTCTTTATCACCTCGTAGACATCATTAAGACTTAGGTAAGTTAGTGAGTCAACTTCTAGGTAGTTGGCAATTTTGTCAATATCACTATCAAATTTATTTGCTATTAGCTCTGCTGCGTTTGGCGTATCTATGCCGTAAAAACAAGGGTGAATTGTTGGCGGCGATGATATAACAAGATGCACCTCTTTTGCCCCAGCATCTTTTACCATTTTAATGATTTGTTTTGAAGTTGTACCCCTAACAATTGAATCATCAACTAAAACAACTTTTTTGTCTTTAATTATATGTACATTAACATTATGTTTTGTTTTTACCTTAAATTCACGCATGTCTTGACTTGGAGCAATAAAGCTACGCCCTGAGTAGTGACTACGAATAAGTCCTAGGTCAAAGGATATTCCGCTTTCAAGCGAAAAGCCAAGGGCGGACGGCACGCCCGAGTCCGGCACGGGCACCACAACATCTGGTTTAATTTTTAATAACATTGATTGCATTCTTTGTGCCAAAATCTTACCAAATGCCTTTCGCACTTCGTAGACACTGTTACCCTCAAGAATTGAATCTGGCCTTGCAAAATAGATATATTCAAAAACGCAGAACTTGCGTTTGATCTTATTATGATTGCAAATTAAGCAAGAGGCAATCACACAGTTACCATTTACAACCGACACAACAACAAGCTCACCTACCTCTATGTTTCTTACAAATTTTGCACCAGTAATGTCAAAGGCACATGTTTCGGATGCTACAACATAACTAGTTTGCCCTTGACACTCTATCATGCCAATAGATAGTGGCCTTATACCATTAGGGTCTCTAAAAGCTATTAGCTTACCTTGGTATATAATAACTATTGAATAGGCACCCTTAATAATACTGCAGGCGTCTTTAATCTTGTCTTCAATTTCATCAAACTTTGACCTAGCAATAAGATGCAAAAAAACCTCGGAATCTATATTTGTATTAAAAACTGCCCCTTGCTTTAAAAGCTCACTCCTTACCTCGTCGGCATTAATTAAATTGCCGTTATGTGCAAGAGCTATATCTGCACCTTTAATCTTTGCAGTAAATGGCTGTATGTCGGTAAAAGACTTGGAGCCAGAGGTTGAATATCTAACATGACCTATTGCAATACTCGTGTTACTTGCATCGCTTGCAACTAAGTCGTTAAGCCCTTGCAGGGCAAGGCCGTAATGCTTAAGGCATTTTATTTCTTTGTTTGCATCTTCAAAAGCTATTCCGCTTGCCTCTTGCCCTCTGTGCTGCAGGGAGTGTAAGGCTAAGTTTGTTAGCTCTTTTGCTTTACTATTGTTAATAATTCCAAACACGCCACATTCTTCCTTGAATTTGTCAAACATAAAAAATAACTACAAAGATGTAAATAGCTTTAAAGCATTGCACACAGAGATGCTAGGCTCTGGATTGTTAAGCATATAAAAATGTAAATGATGAAAGCCATTTTTGTATAAATCAAGCGATTGTGCAGTGCAAAATGCTGCCGCAAAAGGCTCTGTTTTGTTTGCTGTTTCAGCCTCGGTAAATGCTTGATGTAAGCTTTGGGGAATTATCGTACCACACTTATCCGAAAAGTTTTTAATACTAGCGTAATTACCAATTGGCAAAAGGGCTGGTATGATTGGCATTGTGATATTTTTTTTAATACTTAAATCGTAAAATTTGTAAAAGTTGTCATTTACAAAAAAATACTGAGTAATTGCCCCATCCGCACCTGCATCATGTTTTTGTTTTAAAAAATCAACATCAGCATCAAGGCTTTTGGCATCTGGGTGCTTTTCGGGATAGGCAGCAACAAAAACTTTAAACTGCGGATGGTTTTTTTTAATGTAAGAAGTAAGCTCTACGGAATTTTTAAATGCACTTTTTGTTAAATCATCTTTTTGATTTACATCACCTCTAAGGGCTAAGATATTTTCAATACCATTTGCCTTGTAGACCTCGATAATCTCCTCAATTTCGCCAAGCCCAAGCCCAAGGCAGGTTAAGTGGGCTGTGATAGGCAGGGTTTTATATTTATTTTTAACCTCCACAATGCTATCAATAGTTGCAGATTTGCTCTTGCCACCAGCTCCAAAGGTTATCGATAAAAACTCTGCACCAATGCCAGCCACAAAATCAGTGCAATTGTCAAACCTCTCCTTTATCAACTGATTTTTCGGCGGAAAGAGCTCAAAGCTAAATTTAAACATAAAAATATCTATTAATTACAGGCTAGTTCAAGGCTAAAATGGATGCGTATTTTCTCTAGCATCTCCTTTATTGCATTATATTCCATTAACTTTTTTGCGATATCCTCGTCTTTCTCCATTAAGCTACAAATATCGTTTCTACTATTTGCAGTCTCTTTACAATTGTAAAATCTAACAAAACTTGTAGCCACAGCTTTAACTTTACGAGAGTAAAAATCTCTCGAAGCCTTAGTATCGTCAATTACAGTATTTACAAGATCGTATATTTTTGCATCTTGATAAAACTCTTTATTTTTACCCTTAACAACAATATCTAAAAACAAATCTTCAATAATTCCGTAGTTTTCTCCGTAATTATCTCCGTAATTATCATTTGGTCTTGTTATTATGTGGTAGTCAAATGTTATGTCATTGTCTTTGTATTTGCCAATAATGTCTTTAACAGATTGCTCTGCCGCTTCTTTGTTTTCATCGGCGTCTCTAATAATAAATACTTTTTTGATGTTGTTGCCATTTTTATTAACGATTTGCCTTTCTATTTTGTCCTTCATGTTATTTACACCATCGGTTTCCATTATCAGCATTTCCTGCTCTTTACAACAATAACGTTTGTCAAAATTGATTCCAAATTTTGTTTCAACTAAACTTTTAATAAGACTCTGATCGCTTTTGCCCTCTACAAAAATAATGCTACTTACTTTATTAGACATCCCTTGTAAAATAATTATCATTCAATGCTAGCTCATCAAGGCTTTTTTTGGCATTACCGTAATCCGCAGCAACAACCCCGTTACCATTTTTGTAAAGGCGATAAGTTTTTACATCATCGTTAAATGTTTTCTCGGAATCTGGCTTTTTAAACTCACTTGCAGTTTGCAAAAATACTTCCGCAAACTCTCTTGAGTGAGTAGTAATAAAAACTTGAGTGTTTGCAATTTCAGCGCTATTAAGAATAAGCTTGGCAAATTCTTCGTACCTATTGTAGTGAAGACCATTGTCAACTTCGTCTATAATAACCGCACTATTTTTGTTATAAAGTACAAGTAATGCTATAGTTACCATTTTTTTAAGCCCATAACCTTGCCAACCAAGAGTTGTTGAAACATCACCTTCTAAAAAAAATTTTACTAACTCGTTAGCATGTCCTCTTACATTACTTAAATTACTCACAATTGATTCACTCATTCTTTTTAATACGTCTTCAATCTTTGGATCGATGGTAAATTCATATAAGTTTTTTATATAGTCCTTCCATTGTGTCTCGGGGTAAAGTGAGTGCATAACGGGTTCAATTTCGTCATAATAGTCATACCGCATACCTCTGGACGATTCAACGCAGGATTTGAAATTAACAGTAAGCAATGATGTAGCGAGCAAATGAGTAGTATCGTCATTGCTTAAATCCGCTTCTATTGTAAATTCATCAGATTGTGTACTGTAAAAATTTACAAATAACTTCAAATGTTTTGGGGTAATTGAGGGTGAGGATGGTGATAATCGTGATAATCGTCTTTCGTTTGACCGATGCAGTGAATTTGTTTCATCTAAAATCCTCATTACAGATTTACCAAGCTCTGTATGCTGTTCGTTTTTACCAAGTCCACCATTTTTACATCTTGCAACTACTAAATCAATTGCTCTAAGTAGGTTTGTTTTGCCGCATCCGTTATCGGCTAAAAGCAGATTAACACGACCACAGTTTGTAAGCTCTAAGTTTTCAAAGCAGGTAAAGTTTTTTACCTTTAAATGTTTAATAAGAGGCTTTTTTGGCTTGCCATTGCCATTAGTTAGGTTGTTGTCTTGCAATCCATTGGGTTGTTGCATATTAAGCTACTAATTATAACACAAAAAAGCAATAAAAAATGCTTAGCTAATTTTGCATTATCAACTTAAATATGTCAAATTATTTCAACTTAGCTAATTAGCTATTTATTTAAAGGCAAGTTGGATTTTGTTGTCTTTTTTTGTTCTTGCAGCTTGGTAAGATGAGGATTAGTTTGTTGCTCTGCAATTCGCTCATCTAAACATATTTTAGGATCGCTATTAGCAAACCCTAATAACGAAAGTAAGGAGTTTTGAGTCTTAGTTGTTTTTTCTATTCTATTTAAAGCCTCAGTAGCAATTCTTTCAAATGTGTCGTAAAAAAAACCACTTTCGCTTTTTGCATTTACTTTTGAAATTAACTGTGATGTTAAAACAGATCTGTTTTTGTTTTTATCATTTTCTTCAAGCTTCTGAACCCCTTTAAGTTCGGACTTACTAATTACAAAGTTATAAAAAAAACAAAAATCTTTGTTTGGCAATTTATTTATTCTGTCTTGAATCTCTTTATTTAGACCTTTAAAATTACAATCAATGCTTACACTTGAACTTTTACCATTTTTCTGAACGCTGCTACTATTTAAAGCTAGAGTCATAACAAAAATATCAATCCTTAAAAAAAATTTATAAAAAACCTTGACAGATATTTTTATGATAATAAACTAAAGTGTCTAAAATTTTTAGAACACCAAAATTTAAAACAAAAATAATACCTAAACAAAATTCATACAACACAAAACAATTGTAAAACGACTTTATCAAAATGTCAAGTTTTTTTAAAATTAAAGGGCATGCAGGCTTTTAAAATAAGTCTGCAACACGATTATTGCTTTATTAAAACTAAAGCAAAATTTTTGTAGCAAGATAAAATTGTTACTAAAGCCTCTTCGTCAAAAGATAAATCCTTATTGTTATTATTTTTTACACTTAGCACTGATGATGCAATTGTTTTAAAATCAACCTCGCTAAATTTATCGATATTTAAAGCCTCTTTTGTTTGTAAAAGAACAAGAGAGTATCTTATCATTCCTTGGTGCTTGGTTCTTGCCATAAGCTCCTGCCCTGGGTAGCAACCCTTTGTAAAAGATATTGCATTAAGATTATCAAATCCAAAATTTAATATAATTGACTTATCAACAATCATATCACTATGTCCCTCTGGTATTAAATTTTTAATTCTGTATTCCTCGTAATCAAAATCATTATAATTAATGTTATTTAAATCCTCTTTAGATAAATAAGCTCTAAAGCCGTAATCTTGCCTGCGTGGATCTTGTAAAAATCTTTCATCTATTTTAGTCGGCGAAAAGCAACAAAGACTATTATCTAAAATTTCTATGCTAAATTTTTCATCAATATCGTAGAGGTTAATTTTTTTAGTGAACAGTGCAACAAAATTCTTTGCTATATCAATATAAACAAAGTCTTTATTATCATTCTTTGATACTACAAAAAAATCGCATAAAAACCTACCCTTAGAACTAAGTAAGCAAGAATAACTTACCACATCAGGCTTAAGGACATTAGTTGAAATTTCGTTTAAAAATTTTAAACACCCATCGCCACAAAACTTTAGCAAGCATCTATCCTTAAAGACATGTAATTGCATAGTAATTAAATAATATCTTGTAACAATGTTTTATTGCCGAATAGAATTTTAAATTTATTCTTATTTTTGGTAAATTCAATAAAAAAATCTTTTTATAATTGATTTTCAAGTAAGAGACAATAGAATCTTCTTATCAATTTTTGTTATTATGATATCTAAGGGTAAATTAATTAAAAGCCTAGTATTAGCTTTATTGCTAAGCCTTAGCTTTAATGCTGCTTTTGCTAAAAAAGCAAAAATGCTACAAAATACTACAAAACCTACTTTAAGCAATGTCACTCAAAGCATTACAAACAAAGATGCTTGCAAATTAAAAGCTTTTGTCATTGAAGGTGCGGAGCGAGTATCAAAGCTTACAATCGAAAGACGATCGACTATCAAACTTAACGATAGTGTCGACTTAAGTTCTTTAAACGATCTTGAAAAATCGATATATTCAAGTGGTGATTTCGACGATGTATCGCTATCCCTTAGCGAGGACTGCATAATTACAATTAAGGTAAGTGAAAAGCCAATTGTAAATAAAATTGAATTCATTGGCAATAAAAAGTTACCATCCAGTAGTCTTACAAGCGAGCTACAAACTAAGGAGAAAAAAGTATTATCAAAAGAGGATTTGTTTTTTGACCAACAAAGGCTAAAATTTATTTATTTAAAAACAGGCTTTTTAAACTCAAACCTCGATATTTATTCAAAGGATGTAAAAGGCAACAAGGTTGATATATTTTTTGACATAAAAGAAGGGGAGGTTGGCAAAATTGGAAAGATAATTTTAAGAGGCAACAATGATTTTACAAAAAAAGAACTTATCAACAATACATCAATTAGAGATTCTGGTGGTATAAGGCTTTTTACAAGTAAATCGAACTACGATGAGCAAAAAATTCAATTAATACAGGAGGAGCTTAGAACATTTTACCTGCAAAGGGGATATGTTGATTTTGCGTTAAAATCTTTATCCTCAACTTTTAGCGGCAAGGATGATTTTTTTAATGTCTACCTCTCAATCACCGAAGGACCTAAGTATAGAATCAACAACATTACATTTACGAGCGAAATAGAAGGTTTTAAAAATATTGAAGCACAAAAAGATATAGCCAAATTAATCAAATCTCTTAAATCAACGAAATTTTATAACGAATCTGAAGTATTCACTCTAAAACAAGCCATTGAATATAAGTTAAGCCTTGCTGGTTACGCAACAACAATTGTTGAAAAACAAATTTCAACCGATCCTGCAAAAAAACTTGTTAATATTAACTTTGCAATAAAGCAAACAGACAAACTATACATCAATAAAATTACAATTGTTGGCAATTCTAAAACTAACGATAATGTAATTAGGCGTGAACTTTTGATTCACGAGGGGGATGTTTATAATGTTGCCTTAATTAGAGATTCCATTCAAAACATTAGATATCTTGGTTTTGTAAAAAATGTCGAACTAAACGAGGCTATTAATACGGAAGGTAAAAATCTTGTTGACCTTGAATTTAAAATTGAGGAAGGGCCAACAGGCAGCATCAATCTATCTGCAGGATACAATAATTTTGACAAATTAATGGGATCTCTTAGTTACAACCAGCAAAACATTTTTGGCAGAGGGTACAACAGCTCTATTGCCTTTGAACAGTCAAGATACAGGCGAAATATAATGCTATCATTTACAAATCCAAGAGTTTTTGACACTCATTTATTACTAGGTGGCTCAGTTGCTAAGGTAAAAAGCGACAACCAATTAATTCAAACATACAGTCAAAATAGCGATGCTGCCAGTGTTGACTTTGGTTATAACATTAGTCGCAGACTAAGACACATCTGGACATATTCATACAGAGACGACAGAATGCAAATGATGAGCGGCATAAATCTTACACCAGCAATGAGCGAGCAAATAGGACTTTTTAAAACATCAGTTTTAACCCACAGCTTAATTTACGATAAAAGAAACAATCAAATTATGCCAACAAAAGGCTTTATGGTAAGATTTAACCAAGGCTACGCAGGGCTTAGTGGTAACATAAAATACTTATCGCAAGAACTAATGTCTAGCTTTCATGCTGAAATTTTTAATCCTAATTTTGTTTTTTCAATAATAGCAAAAACTGGTAGCATTCGAGGTATTGGGGGCTCGCAGGTAAATATTAAAGACAGATTCTTTTTTGGAATGGCAGAAATGCGTGGTTTTGACTTTAACGGGATAGGTCCACGGCAGGCAACTATTGACTCAAAAGGCAATGTTACTGGTTACGCTGATTTTGTTGGATTAAGAGGTAATAATTATACATATATATCATTTGAGCAGACATTTCCAAACTTTATACCAAAGGACATGGGTTTTAAAAGCTATGTATTTTTAGACTACGGAACAGTGTATGGTATAGATACAAAAATTAACAATCCAAATTATAAAATTCTTGATAGTAGCTCCTTTAGATCTTCCTACGGGGTTGGCTTAACATGGCAGTCGCCTATGGGACCTATAGGTTTTGACTATGGGGTTGCACAAAATTATCAATCATTTGATCAAAAAAGAAATTTTAGATTAAATATTGGCGTTCAAAGATTTATGATGTAAATAATATGAGTTTTATTAAAGCTGATAAAAATGGCTACTTTGGCGAATTTGGCGGAGTTTTTATTCCTGAGGTTTTAATACCAGCGGTAGACGAGGTAAATCTTGCCTTTTTAAAATACAAGGAGGATGAAGAGTTTAAAAAAGAATTACAATTTTACTTTAAGCATTACATAGGCAGACCATCGCCTCTTTACTTTGCTAAAAATCTTACTAGCAACCTTGGGGGTGCTAAGATTTATTTTAAAAGAGATGAGCTTAATCACACTGGGGCACACAAAATTAACAATTGCATCGGGCAAGCTTTAATTGCTAAAAGACTTGGTAAAAAAAATATAATCGCCGAAACTGGAGCCGGTCAACACGGGGTTGCAACAGCAACTGTTTGTGCATTGTTTGGCATGTCTTGCAAAATATTTATGGGCGAGGAAGATGTTAAAAGACAAGCATTAAATGTTTTTAGAATGAAGCTTCTAGGCGCTGAGGTAATAGAGGTAACAACGGGTTCAAAAACTCTATGCGACGCAATGAACGAGGCACTTAGATATTGGTCGTCAAGAGCGGATGATACTTACTATCTTATAGGCACATCAGCAGGCCCAAGACCATACCCTGAGATGGTTATGCACTTTCAAAGCATTATAGGTATTGAAGCAAGGGAGCAAATTTTACAACAGGAGGGCAAATTACCCGATTACTTAGTTGCAAGCATTGGCGGCGGAAGCAACTCAATAGGCTTATTTGCACCATTTATTGATGATAACAGTGTTAAGATGATAGGAGTTGAGGCAGGTGGATTAGGCGATGCGGATGGTCAAAATTCAGCATCATTAACCTTTGGGTCAAAGGCGGTGTTTCATGGTAATTTATCTTACTATCTGCAGGACACGCATGGACAGATTGCCAAAAGTCACTCGGTAGCTGCAGGGCTTGACTACCCGGGGGTTAGTCCAGTGCATGCCTACCTTAAAGATATAGGCAGAGTTAGCTACTCAACTGTTAACGATGCCGATGCAATGCAGGCAATTAAAACCCTTGCATCTACCGAGGGTATTATACCAGCCATAGAGCCTGCACACTGCATTGCTCACATAATAAATCTTGCCCCAAGCTTAAGCAAGGATGATATTATTATAGCTAATCTTTGCGGCAGGGGCGACAAGGATATAAATACAATTGTTGAATACTTTAGCAATATTGCTTAAATTTACTTGTATTTAGCAAAAGCAAATTTATCTTTAAAGTATTGGTGTTTTGTTTGTTAATTATAATATATTTTTTATGTCTAAAAAGTTTTTGATACCCTTAATAATTTTAATACCAGTAATTGCAATTGCAACGATATTTAGTCTTTATGTTAGTGCATTTAACTATGGTAACAAAATGGACAATAAAATTAAAGCACAATACCAACAGATGGAAAATGTTTTGGCACAATACTCTCAAAAAATACAGGAGCTAGCACAGGTGCCAAGTATGTATGCTCAGGATTTTAAATCCATCGTAGATGCTTCAATGCAAGGCAGATATGGGGCTGGAGGCTCTAAGGCGGTCTTTCAATTTTTAACCGAAAGTAATCAAAATCTAAGTCCAGAACTCTACGGAAAAATCTCCCAAAATATCGAAGCTGGTAGAAAGGACTTTGAATTTGAAAATACAAAACTAATAGATATCAAAAACGAATACAACATAGCTCTTGGCTCTTTCATGCAGGGAACATTTTTAAGACTTGCAGGCTTTCCTAAAATTAAACTTGACGACTACAATATTGTGTCAAACAGCTATGCAAAAACTGCAATCAAGAACGGCTTTGAAGAAGGACCAATTAAGCTAAGATAACTTAATAATTTATATCTTTTATATGCAGGAGTTTTACTTCCATCCCTGTCCTATTATACTTAAAAATGGTAGTGTTATAAAAAAGGAAACTGGGGGAGAGTTATAAAAACACACAATCAACATATCGAAAGGTGCGGTGTTTTGATTGGGTAGTATTTTATTATTTCATTTAATTTATGAATGAAGAACCAAGCGGTAATGTGTTAATTTACCAAGGCAAAAATGGTACACGAGTTGAGCTAAAATCTAGTGATGGATACGATACAATTTTGGCAACGCAAAAACAAATGGCTATGCTTTTTGATGTAGAGATACCAGCTATAATTAAGCATATAAAACACATTTATGAAACTGCTGAATTAAAGGAAAATCAAACTACTTCCATTTTGGAAGTAGTTCAGTTCGAGGGTGAGAAAGAAGTAAAAAGAGCTATTAAACACTACAACCTCGATATGATAATTGCTGTTGGCTATCGTGTTAATTCGGCAAAGGCAACGCAATTTAGAATTTGGGCGACAAAGATACTCAAGGAGTATATAGTAAAAGGTTTTGCAATGGACGATGAAAGATTGAAAGACCCAAAGACTAATCAATATTTTAAGGAATTACTAGAGAGGGTAAAGGAGATTAGGGCTAGTGAAAAGCTTTTTTATCAACAAGTAAGAGATGTTTACGCAACTGCTATTGATTATGAAGAAAAAAAACAACATGAAGATGTAATATTGTTTTTTAAAACAGTACAAAACAAATTAATATACTCTATTACAAATAAAACTGCAGCTGAACTCGTAGCTGAAAGACATAATACAAATGACGGGAATTTTGGTTTAACAAGCTGGGAAGGAAGTATTGTAAGAAAAAAAGACATCCTATCTTCAAAAAATTACTTAACACAAAAGGAATTAAAAGCCTTAAATGCATTAGTTAATAGCCTATTAGATTATTTGGAGCGTCAAACCGAAATGGAAAAAGCTATAACATTAAAAGACTGGGAGATTTACACTGACAAATTAATATCGTTTAATGAATATCCTGTTTTACAAAATGGAGGGACCATATCCCATGATAAAATGCAAAAAATAACAGAATCTGATTATGAAATATTTGATAACAATAGAAAAAAAATAATCAAAAAAGAAGCAGAAAAAGAAGCAATTGAAGACTTAAAAGTAATAGAAAAAGAAGTAAAAGAAATTTTAAAAAGAAACAAAACCAACCTCAAATAAAATCTACTTCTGTAAAAAATAACATAAAAGATGAAATTGAATCAGTAATTGAAAAAGACAACCTAGACTTTAAAGAAAATAACACCTTTGAAGCAACCCTAGAAAAAATCGCAACAACTCCTATGAAAAAGAAATAGGATTTGTTATTTCTTAATATGCGTTAAGTATATAATTACCTAATATAATGATTTATCTTGCATTTAAAAGAATGTAATTTTAAATATAACCTGTAAAGATAAAATATAAGTCTAACTTAGCCTGCAGTAAATAATGCAATTTATATAGAATCTAATGCCAATAGTTAATTACATTAGCCTTACTGACGAAGCAAGGGGCAAGATTAAGTCAATGATGGAGCAAAAAACTGGCTATCTTGGTATAAGGGTTGGCATTAAGCAAAAAGGCTGCAGCGGAATGGTTTATAGCATTGAATATGCAAAGGAAAATCTTAATATATCAAAATACGACGATATATTTATACTTGACGAGGAGACAAAGATATTTATAGACCCAAAGATTGCAATGTTTATCATAGGGCTTAAAATGGATTATGTTGTAAGTGACACAAAATCTGGCTTTGTTTTTGTTAATCCAAACGAAAAAGGCAAGTGTGGTTGCGGAGAGAGTTTTTATGTTAGCTAAAAAGCAACAAAAGAAGCAAAAAAATCAAAAATTTGCAATTCAATCACCCATCCTAGGGCCATTTAACTGTTTTAACAACGGTTATTTAATTGCTATCATTTTTATCGCCCTACCCTTTGTATCCTTTTTTGTCTTTGGCCTTAAAATTGCAACACTTAAGACACTATTTTACTTTTTGTTTTGCACTCTTAGCTTGAAATCTTGCTTAATTTGCTCTGGCATATTACTCAATATCTTTCGTAAAAAATCTTTAAAACCAGATTACGATTATTTTTTAACAACAAATGCAAGCAAACTTAGTCACTACTCAATTTTGCTTCCGTTATTAAACGAAAATTATCCAACTCTCTGCCAGCTTACAAGGGCTGTAATTGAACTCAAATACCCTAAGGAAAAAAAAGATATCATTTTTATTCTTGAAGAAAAAGATACACAAACCATTTACTACATCAAAAAAATTATTAAAGCAATTAATGGAATTAAAATTCATCTTGTCATAGTTCCATTTTCACTGCCGCTTACAAAACCAAAGGCTTGCAACTATGCACTGCAATTTATCAAGGGTGATAAGCTTGTTATTTACGATGCCGAAGACAAGCCACATCCCAATCAGCTATTAGCAGCTGAAGAAATGTTTTTAAACAATCCATCACTTAGTGTTATTCAGTGCCCTTTGCTATTTTATAATAGAAATAGAAATTTTATCACCCAATGTTTTTACATTGAGTATCTTATGTGGTTTTATTTTACAATGCCAGTGTTAAGCTTACTTAAGCTACCGATTACACTTGGTGGTACAAGTAATTTTATAAGAGTAAAAGATTTAAAAGACCTAGGCAACTGGTCGGCTTACAATGTTACCGAGGACGCTGAACTTGGAATTAGATTAAAATTAAATTTTAAAAACATCGCTTTTGTCGACTGCGTAACTATGGAGGAGGCACCATTTGAAATCAAAAATTGGCTAATGCAAAGAATTAGATGGATTAAGGGTTTTAATCAAACTTATTTTTTTTACTTTTTTAAATCCTTTAAAATGCTCTTTCAATACAAATCGGGTATTCGTAATCTTGCTAATTTTATTTCCTTTCACTTGCTTTACGGATTTTCGGCAGTGGGTTTTTTATGCCTTTTTTGCTACACAGTACTTTGTGCATTTATGGATTTTGAAACGGACTATACATTAGATTTTATAGTAATATCAAGCCTTGGCACGATATTTTTTTGCCTACTTGTTTGTATAACCTGCATGATATGGTCTATGAAGCTTTCAAGATCAATGTACTACTCGCTTATTATTCTCGGATATTTTTTATTACACCAATTGGCCGCCATACTTGCAATTGTCGAGATGATTCGCCACCCATTTAGATGGAACAAAACTAAACATAGTAATAATCATTTACTACATTTCAAGGCTACGAAATAACCATTAAATAACAAAATATATTTTAACACTTGATATATCGATGAAAATTTATTATAATTCTATTTATGCGAGCTCTTTTTGTTTTTAAATTTAAAAAACAAAAATGACTCAGATAAAATAATCTTGTTTTTTTATTGTAAAATAAAGCTTTTATTGTAAAATACTATCTATGTATTTCAATAGGCGGTGCGATAAAATAAAATTTATAATTCTTAATAGTTACACTTATGTTTAAGGTTGATAGTAAAGTTTTTCTTGAAGCGGTCTCTTTCGTTGCCTCAGTTGTAATGAGATCAAAAACCTTCTCGCCTGTTTTGCAGAACATTAAATGCACATTAAACGAAAAAGGACTCTTGCTTGAAACAACAAACACTGACATATCCTGCTTTTACAGAATTGAGGCCGAGGATTTAATTAAATCCATAAGATACTTCTCAACAACTGTGCCAGCATTAAAGCTATTTGACATTGTTAAAAAAATAGGCTCTAACGAAAAAATTACTTGTAAGTTTCTTAAAAATGGTGAAAGAGAGCTTTTTGTAATCGTTGGCGAAAAGTCTAAATTCTTGCTCGACTGCTTAGCTGCAGACCTATATCCATCCCAAAGAATTCAGGAGGCTAATGAAGGCTTTAATATTAAAGGTAGTGATTTACTTGGGGCAATAAACAGAGTAAAGTTTTCGGTTTGTACCGATGAGGCAAGATTTTACATCAACGGAATATTGCTTGACTTTATCAATGATTCTAAAATCAACATAGTCTCAACCGATTCTCACAGACTTTCAATTGAAAGCATTAATTGCCCATCATCATTAACATATGGTCAGGTTATTATACCACGAAGATCGGTTCCTAAGGTTATCGATATTTTATCTATAGCAAAAGACGAGGATGTAAATATTGTTATCAACAAAACAAAGATTAAAATTTCCTACAAAAATTGCTCTGTATCTTCTAGTTTGATAGAAGGCGAGTTTCCACAATACCAAAGAGTTGTACCAACAAATCTTACAAAAAGTATAAAAATAGAAAAATCTGCTTTACAAAAAGCAATAGATACTGCTGCTGCAATTTATAGTGGTTCAAATTATAATGTTGTTAAATTAAACTTCTCTGCTTCCTCAAAGCTTACAGTTGTTGCAAGTAAAAATATTAAAACTACAGGTGCAACAAATGCCGATAATGTTGGTATTGCAAAGTACGATATGTCTTGCGACTGCGACTTTAGCGATGAATTTGCAGTTTCTTACAACTACAGCTACATATCCGATGCCATTGCAAGCCTTGATACAAGGCATTGCACATTTAATTTTTCCGAAGCTTCAAAACCTTGCTTAGTTCTACCTTTTTACGAAGAACAATTTAGCGAGAAGGATACTAAGCAGGAAGAAAAAAAAGATTACAAATTTATCATAATGCCAATTAGATTATAATAACATGACGCAAACCGAGATTAAAACCGATATTGAATTTATCAATAGCATAAAAATTGATTTAGATAGCTCAAAATGTGAAAACATTATAAGTTACGACTGCTCTGCAAATCAGGATTACACATTTTCTCATGTAATTATTGCTACCTGCTTGTCAGCTAGACATGTGGAGGCAGTTTCGCAGCATGTTGTTACATTTGCAAAATCACAGCTTAGACAGCCCGACATTCAAAACCCAACAAATGTTGACGGCACAAAGCATGACGGCTGGGTAGCAGTTGAAATAAAACCAATCAACGCCATAGTTCACTTATTTACAAGCGAAGTGCGTGAAAGATTCGCCCTAGAAGACCTCCTTAACAAAATTAATTCTAAACCAAGCAATTTGCAAGACAATACTGAAGGTAATCAGTAAACATATCACCACTCACCACTTAACGAAAATAGAATCAATAATATTGAGTCCTCTGTAAATATCTTATACCAAATCCAATTGTAAAAGTAGACCTACTCAATAACTAATGCATTAGACCTCTTCCTTAACCCCTACCATCTTAAACCCCTCCCCTCTTAGGGGAGGTTGGGTGGGGTAATATCTATTAAACCTCTTTTATTCTATTAATCTTAAAAACCATAGCAAAACATAAAGTTATCTTACTAAAATTAACAC
>CAMDBF010000018.1 GCA_945889175.1 Rickettsia typhi | reverse complement strand
AGCTGGCTGGCGTGGCGAGCCTAATGGGGATTAATCGGGATATAAAATATATTTCTTAGTCTCTATCACAACCCCACCCAACCTCCCCTAAGAGGGGAGGAGTTACAGAGTGGCATCCTAGAGGGGAGGGGTTAGGGAAGAGGTCTATTAAATATCTCATTAAATAAACTACTTTAAATTCTATCAACTTTAAAAGCCATACAAAAACATAAAACCATCTTACTAAACTTGAACACACACGCCCCCGCCCCCCAGCTGCCTAAAGGCAGCGGGCGTGGTGAGCCTAATAGGGATATAAAATGTAATTGCGGATATGTTAATGTAACTAATTCCTAATTGGATTTGGTATTAAACCTATTTTAATTCTATTAAATTTACCATTTAGAGTTTCGATGTTTGCTTTTGAAGCATTTTTCAATTGCATCACTAATAGTCTTGTATTTATTGATGTCAAAACTTTCCTCAAAATCAAAATTTTGATACACAATACTTTGCAAACTAGCTAGCCTCTCAAGTTCGTAAAGTTTTTTACCACTTGCATTAACAATGCACCTAACCTGTCCAGAGCGAATGATATTTTTTGCATTATTCACTTTATTTTGCAAGATATCAGCTTGGTCATAAGGCTTAATATCTATAAATATAAAATCTAAAAATCCCATACCCTTAAGCAAAGAAGCAATATTTTCGCCAAATATCATAACATCAACTGACCTATAGTTAAATCTTGAAACTGAATTTTGACTAAATAAAAATGCACCATCTAAGTCGGATTTAATTTTTTCAAAATTTGCTAAATATTTACTCTGATTACTCGAGTCAATTTGGTAAAGAACCTCAACAACCCTTCCTGCAAGCTTGATAACATTGGATTTAATGTAAAATTTACTATAAATATTTTTAATAACATTTTCACTTTCCCCTTGAGCTAAATTATAATTTATATCAAGATAGTTATATATATTATAGACATTCATTGTACCATATGTTGCGTTCTTATTGTAGGCTAGTAAAGGGTCGAAGATAAAAACGGCGTTTGCAGTTAAAAACTTATTTTTTTTAAAAAAATTTAACTTTGATATTGATGATAAACTTTCGCCATCAAAAAAATATATATCAGAATTGTCAACATCCTTTGTAAGTTTTTTTAATATTTCATAACTTACTCTATCAAATGTTACTAATTTTACACCCTGCTTGCCCTGAGAATCTTTAAAATGATTCCTTACAACCTTCATTCCAATAGCAAAACCTATTAAATTTAATAGTATCAATAACGGAAACACAACTTTATAGAGTTTTATCTTTGGCAGGGGAAATCGCTTACTTTTTAAAACAATTTCTTTAATAACACTATACTTCATGATGCAAATTTATGACAATTTTATGTAAAAAAGCTACATAGGGTTATGCAAAACACTAAAGCATTTTTAAGGTGCAAACCAAATCTTGTAGCTTTTTATTAATTACAAGACTAACCTTCAACTAACCTTCAAATGGGTCAAGCATACTTAAAACTTCAAAAAGTCTATTTACCTCTTTCGTTTTTATTGTAAAATCGTAACTACCAGATTTTGCATTAAATTTAAAATTAGCATCAACACCCTGTTTTTTAAATTTTGAAATATAGCTATCAAGTCCAGATTTAATCTCTGGCTTTAGTATTCGAGAGTCAACTGCTCTTGAAATTTCTTCATGAAACTCATCTTTTTTTTGCTGCTTTAAAAGGTTTTCAAGCTCTCTTACGGATAATTGTTTTTTTACAACAATATCAGCAAGCATTGCTGCATTTGCAAGACCTACAAGCATCTTTGCGTGCCCAATGCTAATATCGCCATTTTTTAAATAAGTTTTTACAGTATAAGGCAAGTTGAGTAACCTTAACATGTTTGCAATATGAGCTCTAGTTTTGCCAATTGCCTTTGCCACCTGCTCCTGAGTGTAGTCGTACTTGGATGCTAGGCTGTAATAAGCCATAGCTTCCTCAACTGGATTTAATGCAGATCTTTGTAAATTTTCAATGATTGATATTTCAAATAAATCACTTTCAGTTTTATCTTTTTTTACTATACAAGGTATTGTTTCAAGCCCAGCTAAAAGTGCCGCCCTATACCTTCTTTCACCAGCTACTATTCTAAAGTTTGCCTTACCATCGTTTTCAAACTTCGAAACTATAATTGGTTGCAGCACTCCATTGTTTATAATTGAGTGGGTAAGCTCGGATAAATCATTTTCGTTAAACTCTTTTCTAGGTTGATTTGGATTTGGATGAATAATATTAATTGGAACAATGGCAAATCCAGCCTCATGTTGAATATCAGCATAGAGCTCATCTTCCACATGCTCATCTTCCACATGATCATCTTGAGTATCGCCCTGCTCCTCTTGAGTATTAAACAGACTAGACTCATTACCATCTATATCATCAAGAACAGTTTCCTCCTCCGGTGATTTACTAGCTGTAGAGTGAAATTGGTGAACTTCAATACTCTGTGCTTGAGTTTCTGTTACTCTTTGACTTAAAGACTTTACACCACCCTTTTTACTAGCTTCCCCAAGAAGACTATCATCATGAATGACTTCCTGAGTTACATCACTAAGGTCTTTCAAATCTTCATCTTCAAGCTCATTATCATCTTCTTCGTCTTCAAAATCCTGCTCTTGGCTATCTTCATCTGCAAGCTCACTATCATCTTCTTCGTCTTCTTGATTTGTAGTTTCAACTGGAGTTTGTATTTGAACTTCGTCAGAAAAATCAGATTCGTCCTCGTAGTCTTCATCGTCGTTCTCTTCATCGTCCTGAGCGTCCTTATGTTCAACATTACTTGATTTGTTGCTTACATTTTCCTCCTCACCTAACTCTTCCCATTCCATTTCTTCATCATCTTCTTCTTGCTCTTCTGTCGCAGTATTATTTGCAGATTTAACACTATCTTCTGTTAAATCGCTCTCTTCGATATCAGAATCCTCTTCATCCTCGTTATCATCCTCTTCCTCGTATTCATCATCCTCCTCTTCCTCATCATCTTCCTCCTCATCTTCCTCTTCTTGACCAGATTCATCGTCCGCCTCCTCTGTAGCTACTTGGCTAACTTCAAGCTCTTCATCTTCAAGTTCATCATCGTCAAAAGCTTCAACAAAATCATCACTATCACTTGTCGATTTTTTAGCTGAAACATCAAATTCCCCCTCCTCAAGATCGGTGTAGATATTACTATCCCCAGTTGTATCGCTTGGTCTACGACTCTGTGCAACATTATCGTTCATTATTTGCGATTCAACAATTGACTCATTAACATCCTCAGATACATCAAGATCGTTATTTTTAGCCTCGTTTTTATGTCTCATACCGTATAAAAAAGACATCCCCCTACTAAGGCGTCTTTGATTATTTTTATTATCATTCATAGAATCTCCTAATTACAATGTAAAGTTATAAATAATTTAATGTTATATATTAATTAATGTCAAGTGTCAATAACAGCCTGTAAAAATTAAATTTTTCCATCCATTCTAAAAGAATAAGTTGTATTTTTTGCGATTATAATATGGTCAAGCAAGCTAACATCTATTGTTGCTAAAGCTTTTTGAATGTTTTGGGTAATTTCAATATCCGCTTTTGACGGCGTTGGGTCACCAGATGGATGGTTATGAGATAACACTACGTGTGTAGTGTGATGCTGTAGGCATTTTTTTACAATTTCACGAGGATAAACAACAGCTTGGTTAGTTGTCCCTTCCGACATAACCTCGTCTGCTATTATGTTATTCTTAGCATCCAAAAACAAAACTTTAAATATTTCTTTATCTTGCTGATTGTAAAATACTTTTAAATAATTTACAAGGTCGTCAAAATGGTTGATTTTTGTGGTTTCGTTTGCCTTTTCAAAAAGATTACGAGACTGAAGTTCCTTTACAAGTTTAAGTAGGCACAAAAAATTATCACCAACGCCCTTTATAAGTTCAAGCTCCGAATGTTTGGCGTTTAAAAGTGAGGATATTGAATCCTTAAAATAGCTAGATATATATTTAGCAAGAGGTTTTACATCCGACCTCTTGTTGCAATAGAACAATAATATTTCCAAAAGCTCATATGGTTGATAGCTTGATACATTTGCAGTTTTTAAAAATTTTGCCCTTACTCTTTCCCTGTGTCCGTCATAATGAGAATCTGTTACATCTATCGCTGCTTTTACAAGATTTTCTTTTTTTGGCTCCTTAGGGGTTTTAGTTTGTTTAGGTTTTGTTACTCTCTTTACCTTAGCTTCTTCGTTACCTTGTGTGATTTTCATTTTTTCCTAAACAACAATTTTATTTTTTTAGCTTGACAGCGCTAACCTTCTGGCTATCATCGTACTCAAGAAGCAAATACTTTGTAGATAGTATTTTATCCTTTAAAAAAGGTCTTTTGGTTGTTTTGATTGATGTGTAATAATCCTTATTACCCATTGTAAAGCTTGGTTCACCTAGCTTGTTGACGACATCAAATTTATACATATTAGTGTTAATTTCGGACTCCGTTTTAAAGTCTTGCGAAAAATCATAGCCGTGATTGCTAGGTGTAAAACAAGATGCAAGAAATGTCACTGCAAATCCAAACATTATAAAAATACGAAATGTATCGAACAGATTCTTTAAGTACATATGTTGTTCATCATTTTGAAAACGAAATCGATTGTAATAATATTTTATTAAACAAAAATTTATTTTGCAAACAAAGCTTTAAAAAAATACTACATTACAAACAATTTCGTTTAAAGTCTTTCGGCCATTATCCAAATTTTTTCAGCAACTATTGCAGGCTCCTCGTTGCCATTGATAAAAAATTGAGCCTTTAAGTAAGAATCAAACCTCTCATCGTAAAGCTTGTATATTTTATTGATAAGCTTTGTTGGAGATGCAATGTCAATCATTGGCCTTGCATCTTGCGACTGATTGTTAAGGAGTCTGTCAACAATATTTTCATGCGTTACATTAAGATAAAATGAAAAACCATGATCGTTTATAAACTCCATATTATCAAAAAAGCTTGGAGTTCCACCACCAACAGATAAAACAATTGAGGATGGATTTTGTTCCAAAATTTGCTTTAATATTTTAGATTCTAATTCTCTAAAATACTCTTCGCCTTTTTGTTCAAAAATTTCAGAAATAGAAGCCCCTTGGCTCTTTACAATCTCTTCGTCTAAATCGATATGCTTTAATTCGCTTAATTTTGCAAGTTCCTTTGCAACAGTTGTTTTACCAGATGCCATCATACCAATAACAACGATTGGCTTTATGCCCATTGCTTTTTTGAGCTCTTGTAAGTTTTCAAAATTAGTGCTGCTTTTTTTGTTAAGCATTTGAACTAAGCCTTCCATTTTTTAAAGAAATAAAATTATAATAAATTAATTAACAGTCATGATAAATATTTTAATCATCAGCTTTAGTATCATGAATTTTTTGTGACAAGCCAACACCAGATTTTTTTTTCATAGCAATAGGTTCATCAAATTCTTGTTTGACTTTTTGCGATAAAGGAATGATATTTCTTGCACTGATGCCAACTCTTCTGGCATCTTTAGCAAAGCGTCCAATGTGATTTGTTTTGTTAATTTGCTGCTCAATAAATGTAGGTAAGTATTCAATAAAAAATTGCTGTTTAGCTTGCGACTTTGAACTTGCAATAATTTGGGTAATTTTTCGATTACCTCTTTTTTGCAAAAACCATTTTTCAATATCCCCAGCAAAAGCCCCAACAAATAAACCAAAAGAAGCATCAAGCATTACAGCATAAAATGTTGGTAAATTAGCAAATACAGATGCAAGCATTACTTCCGTTGCAAGTAGCATTATACCAAACCCTACAAAACCACGATAAAAGGCATATATAACATTAAAGCCAAATAACAAATATTGATATAAAAACCCACTTCTTAAAAAATAAAGGCTTGATACATCCTTAATTTTAAGAGTTTGTAAAAACTTTGGATTTGTGTATACCTCAAAAATCATAAAGCAAAAAGCTACAAAAAATATTTATCAATTAAATAGTAAATAAAAAAAATTAACAAGTAAAGGTTAAATATAAAAATTGATTTTTTACAAAACAAAAATAAATAAAAACTTTTACCAATTTTTAACTAAATGTAATTTAATTTTTTCTATAATAATTACTTATTGACTTTAATATTGTCAAATATAAGATTTTGTAATAATTTTTTCAAGTATTAATACTTTAGCAATGGAAAGCATACAAAATTTACAAATAACCAATCAACAAAACATACAAGAAATGAGTAATGAAGATTTAATAAAAATAGTAAAAAAAGATACCAACTTAAAAGGGCAAGTGTTAGAATTTCAAAAGAACTATAAAAGTGATGATTTTTGCGTAGATTTACATAGCCTATTGGACTTTAAAATGTACGAAGAAACGGCAACAATTAAAGATATAAAAAAAAATATTGAATCTTACTTAAATTTGGTAAAAATATTTAAAAAAAATATTATCATGCAATCTACAAATGCTTCCCCCAATCCACTAAGCAAATATAAATCGCCACAAAATCTTAAGGTATGCGATATTTACATTGCAAAGTGCGAAGAAATGCTAAAAGATAGTTTTTCGTTGAAATCTGCAATAGAAGCACAGATATCTCAAGATAAAGATAAATGTCCAATAATTAGCATCCTTGAGAAAGAAGTGAGTCGCAGTTTAATTGCTACATTTAGTATCCAGACAGAGGGTCAGGCTACACCGTTAACAATTACAGAAATTGGATATAGTTACACATTTCCAGCCATTTTGAGTGATATAGTAGTCAGCGATGCAGCAAATAGAGAGGAGGAGAAAGTTCCGCTACAAAGCAATCCATCGCAAAAACAAGATTTAATCGCAAGAGGTGCATTTGAAAATGCCGCAGAAAGATTAGAAGAGATAAATACAAACTTATCACCAACCAAAGATAGAAAATACGATGTAAAAAAATACGATGTAAAAAAAATTACTCGTTTAAGTAAATATAAAGAAAATGGAAGTAATATTTATTTCTTCAAAGGCTATCGCATAAAATACCCATTTATTGTTGAGTATCAAAATGGTGCTTTAATTTTTACCAACATTCCAAATACATTTAACATATCAGAGCTTACAAATTACATTCCTAATGGTGATGGAAAAGTTTTGATACCAGAATATTTTCATTTTCAAAGTCCTCTAAAAGAGATAAATGTAGGATCCTACGCCACAGATAAAATTAACGAAGCTGAATTTTACGAAGGAAAAGTAAAATTCATTTTAAAAAACGAAGATCGAGAGCCTAGTCTATTTTCACCTTTCTTAGCAATTCAATACGAAGGTGTCATTCCAACACCTACAAAGGCGGAGGGTAAGTTAACATTTTACCGCAAAAGGAAAAATACATTCATATTTCGTGATAAAATTTCAATGGAAAAATATTTCATTTTAGAAGGAAAATGGAACATTGATGACACTGGCAATTGGAGAACGGAAGGTGAGGTTTGTATAAAATTAATCGAAAATTTTCACGATGAAGAATCTGAACTTAGTGCAAATGGAAAACTTTTAAAATTTAAGAATAATGGTTTCAATGATCGTGTTATTACTGAAATTAAAGCTACTGCCATCAATGGACTACTAGATGGAGGTGCAGAGATAACAATAAGAGATGTTTACAGAGATTGGAAAACTTTAAAATATGATTGCAAAGATGATGTATTAATAAAGACTGATTTTCAACGAGGTTATGTAAATAAAGCAATAGAAATAGAAAAACAATTACCACATGGTAAAATAGAAATTTTACACCCTAGATTTACTATTACAAATCAAAATGGCAGAATAATATCCTTTGCAGATATTTTTCTTACAGATCCAGATATTAAAAGGGTTTATGAAAACCAAGGTAATACAATGCCTCCTCCTCAAAACATTGCAGCAAGAGAGCAAAAAAAACCAGAACAATCTATAGGTGGCGGAGTCAGTAATCAAAACGATATACAAAAAGTAGCTGGCAGCAAAAGACAGGCAGAAGCTTCTTTAGATATCACAAGGTTAAATCAATTGCGTCAACAAGTACCGCCTTTACAAAGAGCTGTTGGCATACATCAAAATCAGCAAGAAGACCAAGACCAAAGACAAAATAATAACTTAAATTTGCAAAACTTTGGTAGAAATACTCAACTTCAGTCACAACTTCAAGCCCAATCTCAAATAAATCAAATGCAAGGGCCAGCTGACAACACTAGAAGTAGAAAGAGAGATGAAAAATCCGATGGCAAATTACTGGGCAAGAAATAAATTTAACAAAAGTTGTGATACATTTTGATTTTTGTTCGCAGTTTTTGCATTCAAAACCTTGCTTTAGCGATAACAGAAAGACTCTTTCTCTAGCAAATCAAGATTGCTAAAAAGCAAGGATAAATATATATTGCATTTAGCAAAATGTAATTTTATACATAAGTGTAAATTAGATTGCTTAGGTGCAATTTATACAGTTATCACTAATTATTAAAAGTACAATGCTTAAAACAATCAAGTTTTTTTGGCAATTCATGAGGCCATATAAGTGGTACTATGCACTGATGTTTCAGGCTCCGGTGCTTTGCGGATTTTATTTTATCTTTTACAACTACGGGGTAAAGCTTGTTTTTGATGCCGTTGAAAAAAACACAATATTTAGCTATCAAGCATTTTTAATACCCGTTACAATATTTATAGCCTCGGAGGTTTATGTCAACCTAGTGTGGCGACTAAGTAATTATGCGGGGCTTAAGGTTCACCCCCATGTAACGGCAAGCATAAGGCAATATATTTACAACAAGGTTTTATATTACAACTACAAGTTTTATCAGGACACCCCATCAGGCTCAATTATAAGCAAGGCAAAAGGTATTGTAGATAGCTTTTATGCTGTTTTTGGCTCTTTGCATCACAATATTTCAATGCAGGTAATACACACAGTCTTCCCCGCCCTAGCAATTGGATTTGTTAGTATTAAACTTGCAATAATAGTTTTAGCCTCAACATCTATATACTGCTATATAATGTTTATTATGTCATCCAAGCTAAATAAGCTTAGTAAGGAGTTCACCGACACACAACATCAAAGCCTTGCAATGTTTGGGGATGCGGTTAGCAATATTGCAACCGTTTTATCTTTTTCCTCAAGATTAAGAGAGTTAAACAAGATACAAAAATATCTTAACGAGGAAATGATAGTAAAAGACAAAAATGCCTTTAGATATTACATAAAAATGCAATGGGTTGGCATGTTTTTTTATGTGTACATGCTAGGCTTTGCAATGATGTACACAATTTACCTAAGATACAACGGTGGCATAAGCATGGGCGATTTTGCTTTTGTTATGGGTCTTGTTTTTACATCAGTTGACCACTCTTGGCGATTTACCTCCGAGGTGCAAAACTTTATACAGCAATTGGGGTCGCTGAACTCTTCAATTGAGCTTTTAAATAGAGATGAAACAAGAGAGTATTTAACCTTACCTAACATTGTAAAATCAAATCATGGTGAAATTGAAATTACAAACCTTACATTTGCATATAATCAAGGAGTAAATATTTTTGAAGATTTTAATTTACATATTCCCACGGGGCAAAAAGTTGGTATTGTTGGGCACTCTGGCAGCGGCAAGTCAACTCTTGTGTCAATCATACTAAAAAACCTAATTCCTCAAAAAGGTGAGGTTAAGATTGACAACCTTAGCATCTACAATTACAACGAGGACTCGGTTAGAGACCAAATTGCATTGATTCCGCAGGATACTATGTTGTTTCACCGTAGTATTTTTGAAAATATAGCCTACCCAGTGCCAAATGCAAGCTTGGAGGATGTTGTAAGAGTTGCAAACATTGTTAAACTGGATGAAATTATCGAATCCATGCCTCAAAAATACAATACTTTAGTTGGCGAAAGGGGTATTAAGCTTTCGGGTGGGCAAAGACAAAGAGTTGCAATTGCAAGGGCAATGCTAAAAAAAGCACCAATTATGATTTTAGACGAGGCAACTTCATCTCTTGACTCGCTCACCGAAAGCGAGATTCAAAAAAGCCTTAACCAAATGCTAAGCCTTACAAATTCAACTGTTATTGCAATAGCTCACAGGCTGTCAACAATCAGAAACCTCGACAGAATTGTTGTAATGAATCAAGGTAAGATTATTGAAGATGGAACTTTTAATGACTTAATTAATAAACCAAATGGAAAGTTTAGGGAACTTTGGAACAATCAGGTCAACGGTATGCTCGTATAATAAGTTTTTATAAAATACTATGTTATTATTTTTTTTTGTTTTTTGCTTACTTGCCGCAGTTATTAGCGTGTACATAGGTAAGGAAAAGGTTTTTTACCTTGGGGATGGCATTATACACTCATCTGCAATATTTGTGCTTGCGGGCTCTTTTATTGCAAATGCAAATGCAAACTTTTTACTAATGATGCTGTATTGCATTTTTGTATCAGGCTTTTTAATGCTAATCAAGGACTCCGAGGATAAAACGGCAAGCCTATGTTTATTTGCTTATTTTAGCCTTGTTGTTGCAAGCTTTATAACACAGTTCACTCAAAGCATTGATGTACATGACTTAATAGAGAGTTATTTTTTAGGTTCAAACCAACATGCAAGATTGCCAGTTATTGTTATGAGTGCTATCTTTTGCCTCTTGTTTGTGGCAATGTTTATTGATAATATTTTAGAAAAACCCAGTAAGGCAAAAATATTACATTCAAAACCAATTAACTTTATGATTAATTTTTTAATATCCTTTTCAATATTAATAATGTCAAAAGAGGTTGGATTTTTAATGACATCTTGTTTTACAGTCGCACCTTTTGTTTTTGGCAGATTCTTTACTAATTGCAACAAGCGAACCTTCTTAATTGGCTTAATTTTAAACCTAAGCTCCTTAGTTGTTGGAATTGTAATTGCAGATTATAAAAATCTACTACCGAACATAACGATATGCTTTGCAATGTTTGTAATATTTAGTTTTGGTTTATTAATCAAAGGGGCAACTTTAATTGGCTGCAGGGAATGTAAAAATTCCTAGCAACCACACTTAAATAATTTAAGTGGCTTTAAATTAGCCATTTAAAGTGTCTTTAAGTTTTTTGCCGGCAGCAAATCTTACTACTTTTGTAGCAGGAATTTTAATTTCGGCACCTGTTGAAGGGTTTCTACCTTTTCTGGCAGCTCTTGCAACAACTTTTAGTCCAAACAATCCAATAAATTGAATTGATTTACCTTTTTTAAGGTTGTCAAACAAAAAGTCAGAGAAAGTGTCAAAAATTTCCTCAGATTTGTTTTTTGGAAGACCTGATTTTTTAGCAATATATTCAATCAAATCAATTTTACCAAGAACATCCTTTTTAGGGGCTGCTTTTGTTGCTTTAGCAACAACTTTAGTAGCCATACTACAATAAAACAATAATAAAATAAAGGCTAAAACAGCAATATACCGACTTAAGAGCCGTATTATAAGGCTGTACACATATGTCTTTTACTTATTTCTTGCATTTTGCAAGTTTTTTTTTAAATTTTATATCAACTTTTTTGCCTCTTTACTTATACTGTATATTAAAAATTAAATTAAAATGAAACAAACACTTTTAATAACTGGAGCTGCAAAACGCATCGGAGCATCGATTGCAAGCCACATGGCAAGCCTTGATTATGATATTGCATTACATTGTAACGATTCAATAGGTGATGCAAAAACTTTACTGGGGGAAATATCTCAAAAATATCCAAAGATTAAATCAAAAATATACAGTGGCAATTTAACCGATGCTAGCTTTGCATCAGGTTTGGTAGCAGATGTTTTTAAAGACTTTGGCAACCTTAGTCTTATTATAAACAATGCCTCTGTTTTTACAAAATCTAATTGCCTAGACTTTAACCAAGCAGATTTTACACACTGTATTGACCTACATGTAAAAGCGCCCTGCATTATTACAAGCTCTTTTTACAAAATTGTTAAAAGTAATATTAGCTTGCAAACCTTAAGCCCAAGTGTAATTAACATTTGCGATGCAAACTTTATGAGGGCAAAAACTATGTATTTTAACTACCTACTTTCAAAAAAAATGTTGTTTGAAGCCTCAAGGCAAATGTCAGTAGAATTCGCTCCCGAGATAAGAATCAACTGCATAATGCCCGGCTATATAATTGGGGCAGTAAACGAGGATACTGGATACTTACAGAGGCTTGAAAAGCAAATACCGCTACAAACAAAAGGCTCTCAGCAAGACATCTGTCAAGCTGTAGAGTATCTATCTAAAGCAAGGTACATAACTGGACAGTGGATTTCAGTTGACGGTGGTTATGGTAATGTAAATTTGTAACATGGGTTTAGGCGGGGGAGTCTTGATTATAGGCCATGAAATATAATCAAGACTCCCCCGCCGCCACAGTTTAATCTACAGACTACCCTTTGTAGAAGATATGCCCGCAAATCCATTTGCATCAAAGCTTTTTGCTATTTTTAAAGATCTTGCCAAGGCTTTAAAGCAGGATTCCGCTATATGGTGGGAGTTTGTTCCGTAAAGAGTCTCTATGTGCAAATTGCAAGACAAGGAGGATGATATTGCAAGAAAAAACTCCCTTACAAGCTCGGTGTCAAAGTCGCCAATCTTGTTTGTTTTAAAATTAACATTCCATACAAAATAGGGTCTGTTTGAAAGATCAATTACGCATCTTGTCAATGTTTCATCCATTGGAATGTAAAAGCTTGCGTATCTATTTATACCTTTTTTATCGCCAAGAGCCTGCTTTATTGCAAGCCCTAGGGCTATTCCAACATCTTCAACGCTATGGTGAAAGTCAATATGAGTGTCGCCATCACATTCAATTTGCATATCTATGCCAGAGTGAAAGGATAGCTGCTCTAGCATATGGTCAAAAAAACCGATTTTGGTCGAAACCTTAAAAACACCACAACCATCAAGGTTAAGTTTTATTTTAATTGATGTTTCTTTTGTTTTGCGTTCAAAATCTGCAGTTCTTGGAGGTTTACAATCTTGCATAAAAAGCAAATTAATTTTTAGAACTAACTATAACCAAGGCAGGCTTAACAACTCTCCCATTTAACTCGTAACCTGACTGCACAACGGTCGTAACAGTATTTTCCTCCTTAGTTTCATCAACAATTTTTGATATTGCTTGATGCAAATTTGGATCAAATTTTTGACCAATAGGATCGGTTCTATTAAGTCCAAAGTTAGCAAGGGTTTTTAGTAATTCATTTTTTGTTATTTCAACGCCTTGGTACAAAGTTTTTAAGATTTCTTCAGGATTGGCTTGATTAACATCAACCGCAAGAGCTAAAAACAAAGTGTCAAGAGGTGTTGTCATTGCTTTTAGTATATTTTGATTGGCAAATTTTATAGCTTCAATCTTTTCGTTTTCAACTCTTTTTGTGTAGTTTTGTAAATCCGCCTTGCTTCTTAGTAGTTCATTGGCAAAGCTTTCTTGATTTTCTTTTATTTCGTTTTCACAACTTACTATCTTTGCCTCAAGTTCTAAAATTTTATTTTGCATTTCGCTTATTTCAAATTTCTCTTCTTTTGTTTGAGATTCATTATTTGACTTCTTAACCTCTTGAGTCTCGTTGCTAAAGTTCATTCTCGGTTTTGTTTCAAGTTCTTCGTCATTCATATAAAGAGTTATTAAATAAAGGTTAGGCAAAATTTTGTCTTATACTCTTAAAAAGATATAATGTAAAATAGATTATTTTCAAGATTAAATTCTATTTTAGTAATTCTCTTAACCTCTCGTCCTTACTGGATAATGTTGAATCGTTAGTATTAAGTATAGTAGCCTTAACAAAGATTATTGTTTCTATATTAGATTTTTGACTTGATCTATATTGAAATAATCTACCTATAAAAGGTATATCCATAAGAAGAGGAACGCCATTTTCAACCTCCGAAAGGCTCTCTTCAGTAAATCCACCAAGCACCATTATGCCCCCTGATTTTATCTTCATAACCGAGTCAAGTTCTTTTTTACTTACAACTGGTACCATGTTTTTAATTCCACCCGAAGCAGTATTGACCGATGATAGAAATGATGCAGCTGGGTCTTGCTTCCATTTTGTTTCGTCAGTTGATGATAAAGATGGTTTAACATTTAAGGTTATTTCGTTTGTATCAGGGTTTGCAACTGCTTGCAAACTAAGTATAATACCTATTGGTATTGTTTTTACCCTACTAGAAACGACAATTGGTATTGTTGGATTTGCAATTGATGTACCTGTTGAAAATTGATTTTGCAATGAAGGAGTTAATTCAAAATATATTTTATTTTCAGCAAATGACAGAACAGCTTTTTGATTATTAACAACATTAATTCTAGGACTTGATACTATTCTTGCCGTACCAAATTGTTGCAAAAGATTAATTGCGGCACTCATGTTTGTAGAACCCCCTCTTTCAAACTTGGCACTAAAAAAGTTACCACTTGGCAAGCCAAATGGCATACCAAGAATACTTGAATAGCCTTGAGATTTAGCTTTATTTGTATTTTGAAAATTAAATCCCGCTTGAAAACTATCATCAATAGTAAGATTTACAAGGCTTACCTCAACTAAAATTTGAGTCATGGCGTATTTTTTTATGCTTTCAATATATTCTTTGGCAGATTCATGAGCTGCCTCAGTTGCCTGAATTGTTATAATGCCAGCCTGCTTGTTTAAATTAAAACTTGAACCCTCGTAACCAGCAAGAACCTGATTTAAACCTTTTTCCAAAGATGTCCAAACCGACCACTCACTTGTGTTTGACAAGGAGCTTGAAATACTAACTCCGCTAGAACCAGTACTTGAATCGCCAGAGCTTGCAAAACTACTTTGAACTCCAAAAGTATCGTTACCTGTTTTTGTACTATCAAGAAGAGTAATTACATAATTTTTTGTATAAGGTTTGTCAAGCTCAAACCTTATTATGTCACCATCAATAGTATATCTAAGTGATGCGTTACGGCATATTACTTTAAAAACATCGTATAATCTTTTATTTTTCACGGATAATAAGATTTGCGAATCAATTTTTGGATCTATCTCTATATCTAAATCATATGTGTCGGCAATGTCTGTAAGAGCATCCTTTACAGGCACCTCAGATGAAACACTAAAGCTAATTTTTTTATTTAAAATTGGCAAAATATTATCATCATTAGAAGAAATCTGTCTATCTGGCTGAGTACTTGGCTCTGATATTGATGGTATGGAAGGAGATGTCGTTTCAGGCTCTGAAAAATAATTTAAAGCTTCGTTAAATAATTTTTGTCTTTGGCAAATAGAGTATTGTCTAGCATTACTTTTGTTTTGTTTTTTTTGTAGTAGTTTTTGACATTTTTCTTCCTCAACATTTACATTTTTTTTTACACTACTGCAAGCAATTATCAAAAAACATAAAGAAAATAAAAAACATGTGTAAAGCCTTTTGAAAAAGGCTGACAACGATGTATTTAATTGTTTTAAATCCGTCATACAAATAACCAATTACACCCCCTAAGGTAGTTTTATTATAAAAATATCTCTACAAAACTATTGTATTAAAAACAAAAATCAAGCTTATTTTTGAATTGTTATAACGTCTGTAAAATGCTTTAAATTACTGATACTTGACAAAGTCTTTAAAAACATTCACAATATATTTTGTATTACTTCAAATTCATCGGCTAAATCTTGTTGACCTTTACACATTATGACTTCAAGCTCAAATAAAGGTATCAAGTTAGAGAAACAAGAATCCGTTTTCACCTTTGGATGCAGACTGAACTCAAGCGAGAGTGTTGCAATAAAAGACTTAATAAAACAAGCAGGATTGGATGGTGATGTGCTTGTTGTCAATTCCTGTGCAGTTACAAACCAAACTGAGACAGATATAATAAGATTTGTAAAAAAATTAAAAAAAGAAAATCCAAATAAAAAAATTATTTTTACTGGCTGTGGATCGCAGTCCAACCCACAAAAATACAATCAAATTGCAGAGATAGATTTTTTAATAGGCAATAGCGAAAAAACAAACCTTGATGTCTATAAGGCAATTGAAACTCAAATTAAAACAGGCACAAGTCAACATTTTGAAAGCTTTGTAAAAACTGAGGAAAACACAAATCCAAACACCAAACATCAAGACTTAATTTACAAAAAGGAATCGGGCTCGCAAAGCTTAGTAATAAGCCAAAGGGCAATAATTAACGATATAATGTCCGTCAAGGAAACTGCGCAGCATTTAGTTAGTTATTTTGATGGTCAAACAAGGGCTTTTGTGCAGATTCAAAATGGGTGCAATCACCGCTGTACATTTTGCATTATACCATTTGCAAGGGGAAACTCTAGGTCGGTTCCCTTGGGCGAAATTGTCAATCAAATAAACCTACTTACACAAAACGGCTACAAAGAAATTGTTTTAACAGGGGTTGACATTACCGACTACGGAAGCGACCTGCCAAGCAAAATAAGACTAGGCACCGCAGTAAAAAGAATACTAGACAACTGCCCTGATGTTTTAAGATTAAGACTTTCATCCGTTGATGTTGCCGAAATTGACGAGGATATCTTTTGGCTTTTAAAAAATGAGCCAAGATTTATGCCTTATTTTCATATAAGTTTGCAATCTGGCGATGACAAGGTTTTAAAACATATGGCAAGAAGGCACACAAGAGCCGATGTAATAAACTTTTGCAACAAGGTAAGAGATATTAATCAAGATGCTCTTTTTGGCTCAGATATTATCTCTGGCTTTCCTACCGAGGATGAGATTGCCTTTGAAAACTCTTTAAAAATAATTGAGGAGGCTGATATATGCTTTAATCACATATTTACCTTTTCGCCAAAAAAAGGCACGCCCGCTGCAAAAATGAAGCAACTAACAAATGATGTTAAAAAGCAAAGAACACGCCTTCTTATTGAGCAGGACAAGTTGCAAAAAAATAAAATGTATAGTAAATTTGCAAACCACACTTTTGTAGCCCTAACTGAATCTGGCGGCGTTGCTAGAGCTGCAAACTTTGCCCCCTTTAAGCTCTTGACCCCAGTTAAAGAGAATATTATAATCAAGATTAAAACAAATACCAAGGGTACAGCTGAGGTGATTTAGATATTAAAAACAAATCTAGTTACTTTTACTTTTTTTACCATAAAATTTTTGACAAAGAAAAAAATTAACAATATCTAATTAATAATAATTATTATCTATCTTATTTTTTAGTTTGTATCGATTGTTTAACTCTTTATGGCTGGTCATTCTCACGCTGCAAATATTGCTCACAGAAAGGGCGCTCAGGACAAAAAAAAGGCAAAAATTTTTACTAAGTATTTAAGAGAAATTCAAGTTTCGGCAAAGCTTGGTGGCATAAGCGAGGATTCAAATCCAAGGCTAAGAGTTGCCATAAGCAAGGCAAAATCCATCAGCCTGCCAAAGGACAGAATAGAGGCGGTATTAAAAAAAGTCTCTATGGGCGATGATAATCAAAACTTTGATGAGATGAGATACGATGGCTACGCCCACGGTGGAATAGGCATAATCATTGAGGCATTAACCGATAACAAAAACCGAACTGCATCGGATGTAAGGTCAACTTTTACAAAGCACTCGGGCAACCTTGGGGAGACTGGCTCTTTAAACTTTGCATTTTCAAGATATGGCGTGATATACTTTAAGCCCAACACTGTTAATTTTGACAAGGTCTTTGACGAGGCGGTTAATCAAGGGGCACAGTCAGTAGAGTTGCTGGATGGCAATTATATTGAGGTGTTGACTTCTTTTGAAGACTTTCATTCAACTAAGTCAGCTCTTGACAGTGCCTTTGGCTTGCAGTCCATTGAAGACTCTGGCTTTGAATATCGTGCAAACGACAGCCAAGACCTATCAAGCGAACAACAAGAATCCCTACAAAAACTTATTGACGCCCTTGAGGATTTAGACGATGTGCAAAATGTGTGGTATTAGCAAATACTTAACATGAATCCAGAAATACATAAAGCTTTAAAATACACACGCCCCAGCGCCCCAGCTAGCTTTGCCAGCGGGCGTGTGTATTTAAGATTGGCAAAGTTATTTTGCAATACAATATATATTAATAAAAGCAAGATAGACAAAAGTAGTAGCGAAAGAATTAGAGAAAAATATCTGTTTTTACAAAGCATTTTTTCAAATTAATAAAATTATGCAAATTATCTTAAATGGCAAGGAAGTAAGTTTAACTCAGCAGCATAGCGTGGAGTCCTTACTTGCAAGCCTTGCAATTAAGCAAAACAATGTGGCAGTTGAAATAAACTGCAACCTAGTACCAAGGTCAACCTACTCTACCCAGCTTGTTGCCGAGGGTGACAGGGTTGAAATTATACATTTTGTTGGCGGGGGTTGATATTAATTAGTCCTTTCTTTTAAATAGCAAATAAAAACTTTACAATTAATCTAAGGTTTGTAAAATTTAGTAAAATTTTGTTAATTAATTGTTATTTTTGTTTATTATGGCAAATCTAGATTTTAGAACCGAGAGCGACTCAATGGGCGAGGTAAAAGTGTGTAGCACAAAATACTACGGGGCACAAACGCAAAGAAGCGTCCAGAACTTCCCGATCTGTCAAAACAATGCGGGGCATAAAATGCCAAAAGAGGTTGTTGAAGCTATGCTTTATGTTAAAAAAGCCGCTGCCCTTGCAAACAAAGAGCTTATGATTAAAGATCCTGCTTCAACGGAGTTTAAAAAGTTCTCAGTTGATATTGCGGATAAAATTGTTAATGCAGTTGATACAATCTTAGGGCTTGCTAACGAAGCACAGATTAGACAAGCAAATAACATTCCTGCAAAACAAAGTGTTTTTGACTGGTTTTATCAAACAAACTTCCCACTAGTTGTTTGGCAAACCGGCTCTGGCACGCAAACAAACATGAATGTCAACGAGGTTATAGCATCGGTTGCTAACGAGATGACATTAGGGCAAAAGGGTGGCAAAAGCCCAGTGCATCCTAACGATCATGTCAACTTGGGGCAGTCATCAAACGATACCTTTCCAACGGCCATGAATGTTGCAACTGTCTTACTTGCTTACAAAAAACTATTACCAACCTTAGTTAGATTTAACAACGAGCTTGCAAAAAAAGAGGAACAATTTAAAAATATTGTAAAAATAGGCAGAACCCACACACAGGATGCAACCCCCGTTACCCTAGGGCAAGAGTTTTCGGGCTACAAAACTCAAATATCATCTGCTATTGTTAATGTGTCTTACGGACTGGATCTCGTTCATGTTTTGGCACAGGGTGGCACGGCAGTTGGCACAGGACTTAACTCTCATCATGATTTTAGTGAGGTTTTTGCAAAAACAATTACCGAAGTAACTGATTTTTTAGAAATAAGAGAAAAAATTATAAATCTTGATATGGCAAGAGTTTTAGCTTCCGATGGATTTTTTAAATTTAAGGATACCACTGGATACCACAAAGTTTTAAGTCACTGGAAGGGTTTTTTCTCGCACAGAACAAAAGGCAAGTTCATGGCAATGGCAACAAGCGATGAACTGGTACACTTTCACGGCTCACTTAACACTCTTGCTTGCAGTGTTATGAAGATTGCAAATGATATTAGATTTTTAGCATCAGGCCCTAGGTCGGGTCTTGGCGAGATTAGCCTGCCAGAAAACGAACCTGGATCCTCAATAATGCCAGGTAAGGTCAATCCTACCCAGTGCGAGGCATTAACAATGATAGCCTGCCAAGTAATTGGCAACAATGTTGCAGTTACTACAGGTGGCATGCAAGGGCACTTTGAACTTAATGTTTTTAGACCAATGATTATTCGCAATGTCGTGGAATCTATTAATCTTTTAAACGATGGAATAAATAGCTTTATCGACAACTGCCTTGTAGGTATTGAGGCCAACGAGGCAAGAATAAAGCAGCTTCTGGACCAATCTCTAATGCTTGTTACAGCACTTAACCCTTTTGTTGGCTATGACAACGCAGCAAAGATTGCAAAAAATGCTCACAAAAAAGGCACAACACTTAAAGAATCCGCTGAGGAGCTTGGTTTTATCACTCAAGAAGGCGGCGAAGGCAAAATTCAAGCCTCTCAGTGGAACGACATTATGGATCCAAGAAAGATGGTGTAAAAAACTATGAACAGTAAGAAAAATACGGTTATCAGTAAAAAAAGTCAATACGACAAATTTTACACAAAAATACATGTTGCACAATATTGCTTAAATAATCTTTGGGAGTATTGCAGTAATGATTGTTTGTTTATAGAGCCATCAGCAGGCAACGGAAGTTTTTCTAATTTATTAGCTAATACTCAGTGCATTGCCATGGACATAATGCCAGAATCTAGCCAAATTGTAAAACAAGATTTTTTTGACTACAATATTGTTACTGACAAAAAAATTGTTGTTATAGGCAATCCGCCATTTGGTAGAGCATCAAGCCTTGCAATTAAGTTCTTCAACAAGGCTGCAAGCTTAAAAAGTACCGAGATTATCGCTTTTATACTGCCAAAAACTTTTAGAAAAATTTCCGTTCAAACAAAGTTAAATGATTATTTTGAATTAGTTAAAGATATAGATTTAGAAAAAAATGCTTTTACATTTAACTCATTAAGCTACGATGTTCCGTCCTGTTTTCAAATTTGGAAAAGAACTCAAAAACCAAGACAAAATATAGACATTCAAAATATCTATATTGACTTTGTTAAAAAAGATTTGTCAGAATTTGCAATAAGAAGGGTTGGCGGAAGAGCTGGTAAAATTCTATACGGAAAAGATTACAATGAAAATAGCACCTATTTCTGCAGAGAAAAGATTGATGGGATAGTAAAAATACTTGAGAAAATTGATTTTTCAAAAGTTGTAAATTCAACCGCTGGTCAAAAAAGCCTTGCCAAAAAGGAAATCATTATCGCACTTCATAACTACCTATCTCAATCAAAAGATAACTATGCAAACATCTAAGTCATTAAAATTATTTAAAATTTATAATTTTGATTTATCAAGTGACATAAAATTTGGACACATACATAAGCAAAATCTATACAATATATTCAAAGATGGCAGAATAACAGGCTTATTAGCCGAGTATTTTATTGAGAGTGAATTTAACAATATGAATAGAGTAAGAGGTGAAAATTCAAAACTTGATATGATTTGCAAAGAAGGCAAAAGATACGAAGTAAAATGTTTAACGAAAAATGGAGTATCTTTCATTCCATCTAATCAAAAGGGTCAGGGTAGAAAATACAATGAAAAAGATTTCTTTGACAGGCTCGATGTGAACGATATTTTTATTATTGTCGATATATCTAATTTTCCTCTTATTTCAATAGCCTCAATTTTATCTAGTTTTGTCAAAACTTTAGAAATTAAAAGTTTGAAATCTTTTGATGATGTAAAAAATGTATGCAAATTAAATATGGCATTTTCAGACTTAAGTAAAAATATCGGCTATGACAACGCAGCAAAGATTGCAAAAAATGCGCACAAAAAAGGCACAACACTTAAAGAGTCCGCTGAGGAGCTTGGTTTTATCACTCAAGAAGGCGGGGAAGGTAAAATTCAAGCCTCTCAGTGGGAAGCCATCATGGACCCAAGAAAGATGGTGTAGCAACAAATATATTGCAATTGGGTGTAAATTTTATAAAATAAAAGAATCTTAAATTTATTATTTGTTGGCTTTTATGGCAAAATACAGTGTTGAAGAGATTGCTAATTATTTTTTAACAAATGTAAAGGCTGAAAAGATGAGAATAAATCCGTTAAAGTTAATGAAGCTAATCTACTTTTCATATGCTTGGTATCTGTCATTTACCGATGAAGATTTGTTTGAAGATGAAATTCAAGCTTGGAAACATGGTCCTGTTGTTGAAAAAGTTTATCAAGAATTTAAAAAATTTGGCTTATATGGCGATATAAGCGATGAGTATTTTTACAAGGCGGAACTCGAAGAAAACGATCTAAAACTTAGCATACCTTACATAGACAGAGAGCTGATTTACAAAGATTTACCCTTAAATAATGCTTTAGTTGGAACATGGGAATATTATAAATATAAATCTGGTGACGAATTAGAGGCTATATCTCATACCGCAGGTTCGCCTTGGAGTGTGTGTTATCAAAAAGGACAGAATAAGATTATAAACAAAGACCCCGATATAAGATATCTTATTAAAACAAGGGCAAAAGAAGCTCATACAAATGCAATCAAATATTTAACAGATAAAGGAGTAATTAAGAATGAATAATTAGAAAAATTGTTATATTTTACAAATGCAGCAAATCACTGAACGTTCTAAATCTAAAATTGAGAAGGAGTCATTAGAACGAGAGCAAATTCTTCTTACCGCTTCTCATGAACTTAAAGAAAAGAACATTAAAGCAAAAACTTCGGCACATCATTTTAAATGGTGGACTGACTTTTTTAGTCAAATAAAGCGTTTTTGTATTACACTCATTTTTACGACCATATCAATCTTATGGATCCGTTATTTGTGTTTGGTAATAATGAATCCCGGGAATTTCACAAAAACATATTCACAGATAATTGATGCTTTAACGCTACCGGAATCGTGGAAAACTCAACTGATTTACTCATTGTTAGTGATTTGTTTAGTTTTGGGTTTTGCATTTAGATTTGCATTTAGATCTAAGTATTTCAAAGTTGAATCTAGTCTTGATTAATCTTAAGAACTTTTTTGCAAAAAACTTTGCAAACAATTTATTTGTTTGTAAAATCTTTTTTAGCAATTCTGGTAAAATTTGGATTTTTCTCTCTAATATTAATATGAGCAAAGCTAACAAAAACATGCAAACTAGAATTTTAACCGCCTTAATTTTGGGTCCTAGCGTTATATTTTGCATCATTCATGGCTCATTTGCTTTTGCAACCCTTTTACTTGCAGTTTTTTTGGCTGCAGTCTACGAGTCGGTAAATATAATTACAGGCATGAATCTAAACAAAGTCAATAATCATAGCGGTTTTAGACACTCTCAGGAGTCCGATATAATAAAGCACAGCTTAAAACTTGTTGCAATAGTTGCCATGCCATGCATATCTCTTGCCTACATTAGGTACAGCGATAAAGGACCTTTTATGACCATATGGTTGTTTGTAGCAATTTGGACATTCGATACCTTTGCCCTACTAGCTGGTAAAACTCTTGGCGGCCCAAAGCTAGCCCCAATTACAAGCCCAAATAAAACTTGGTCAGGCTTTATTTTTGGCATAATTGCATCCTGTTTAGCATCGTTTGCTATACATGCTTTGTTTGGATTTAAAACAAATATTGTGCTATTTTTGCTTATATCGTTTTGCATAGCAGTTTTGGCACAATTTGGCGACTTAATTGAATCAAAGTTTAAAAGATATTATAAAGTTAAGGACAGCGGAAGCATTATACCGGGGCACGGAGGGGTTCTTGACAGAATGGATGGATTTTTACTAACTGCTCCATTTATGGCAACAATTTATTTAATTTCAACAATCATCAGCAGCTATACCCATTTACCCTTAATTATAACTTAGTTAGTTGTAATTAATATGCAGGAAAACTTTTTAAGTGTTAAAAATCTTACACCACAGGATATTTACTCTATAATACAAAAGGCTATAGAATTTAAAAATGGACTGCAAGTAAAGCAGAATAAGCAAAATAGCCTTGTAAATTTATTTTTCGAGAACTCAACAAGAACTATTCATTCCTTTGAAACTGCCGCAAAAAGTAACGATATAACTTTTTATAACTTTAATCTTGCAAGCTCATCCGTTGCAAAGGGCGAAAGTGTGTTTGAAACCTTTGTAACAATTGCAAAGCAAAATCACAGATTTATAATAATCAGGCTAAGCGAGTCTGGAGAGCTGCAAAAATGTGCCAATTATCTAAAGCAATATAATTATAATAACACCACAATTATTAATGCTGGAGATGGTAAAAACGAACATCCAACCCAAGCCCTAGGCGACTTACTAAGCATTATAGAACACTTTAATATCAACCAAAATGAACTAGTCAAAAAGGGGCTAAAAGGACTTAAAGTTGCAATAGTTGGCGATATTTTTAACTCAAGAGTTGCTAGGTCAAACATCTATCTTTTAACATCACTTGGGGCGAGTATTAGAGTTGTTACAAATCCATTGTTTTATCCACTACATTTACAAAAATTTTATAAAAATAATTTTAATGTCGACTATGCAACTAGCATAAACCAAAGCCTTCAAGATTGCGATGTTGTTATGACATTACGCTTTCAAACCGAAAGATTTGACAAATCGCAAAATCAAACATGTAATTTTTCCATTAACGACAAAAACATTCACCTACTAAAACAAACAGCTTGCATCATGCACCCAGGACCTATAAATAGTGGCTTTGAAATTACCGACCAAATTGCAATTCACCACCCCCAATCTTTAGTTGTAAAGCAGGTTGGCAACTGCACATACATTCGCAGTGCAATTTTAAATTTGTACCTTTAGTCCCTAGAAAATTACAAATTAAATGTTATTTGACGATGTGCACCGGAGAAATTAAATGTTATTTGAGGATGTGCACCAGAGATATTAATAATCTTTCTTTGACCATCTGTACGAACTGCAACAACTGCTTTATGACTGTCGTTATGTTGACTGGAAAGCAAATTATTGCCACTTACTATACTCACTGGTATCAGATTTTGATGTCTTGAATTGCTTTGATTTTCTGGAAAATGACTTTGATTGAGTGTCAGATTACTTTGATTTAATGCAATTGGTAAATGAGGATTAAAGTTTGCATTTGTTGCATTTACCTGTTGCAATGAGAATAAACGATAGACTGGCAATTGGTGGTATCCTTGTTGATTAATAGTTATTACATTTTGAGGTGCAATTTGGTGACTAGGGATATTGACTGAAGGAAATACTTGCTGACTAGATTGATTAAAATGTTGATCATAGTTGGCATGCAAAATGGAATTTGATATACCTTGATTAACAAAGGAACCTTGATTACCATTTTCAACATTATTCTTAAAATCTGGCCTTGGGGTGTTTGTTATATCCCTTGGAAGTCCTTTGATGTTGCTTTTATTAAGGATCTTTTTTACACCACATACTCTCCTAGATTCTTGTAAATCTATTTTTGGTTTTCTTTTTCCAAGAAAGCGATCGCCCTTACTTTCCTCGTTTTTATGTAAATCTATTTTTGGTTTTCCTTTTCCAAGAAAGCCATCACCCTTACTTTCCTCGTTTTTAATATCTTGATGATCGTCTATCTTTATAAGGTTTTGTAATTCAATACCATCAATTTCAAAAGGCTCATTTGCAGCAAGGCTATCATATTTCGACATTTGCCTAAGCCAAGCAAGCACTCCAGCCTCTAAACCTAGAATGCAAGTTTTTAAAATACTTTCGCCTTCTTGTTGCTTTGTCTTTGAAACAAGGGCTACGATTTTTTCTATTGTTATTTTGTAATCAAATTTTTTATCTAATTTGCTTTCAAAATAATTGACAACTTCACAATTATTAAAAGTAGGATCTTTCTCAATTTTACACACCTCATATATTACTTTGTAGTAATGATATAAAATATATGTCGTATAAAAGGTCACTTCCTGCCTTGGATCCTTAGATATTGCTTCAAATAAATACAAATCCGTTTTTACCATTTTTATGCGAATTTCTAGATTATTGCGTTTGCTTTTGATATTTAAAGACTTAACAAACACATCTTGCTGCGCCCTACAAATATCTTCAAGCGATTGACAATGATTTTCACTATTCCATGAAATAAAAGGATGTACACTGTGTTTTTGGTTTTTAGGTTTAGTATCATCAATGTTCTTTACAAATGTTATATAATCGGATTTATTATCAATTGCGTTAAAAATATCCTGAATCTTTTTAACTGAATATTCTTGTAAGGTAAAATTTTCCGATGCCAACTTTATTAAACATGTAGGATATAATTTTGCATTATTTAATATCGATACCAAAGATTTATAGGAATGATGAAGAAGCGCTCTTTTAATAAAACCTTTGCTCACATCCTGATAAAACATCAATTGCCATATGCAGTGCATTTTTAATTCAATATCTTTAACCCCTCTAGTTTTGTCAGGAACATCACCATTCGTAATAGATTGTATAAAATCGATTTGCTTAGGAGATACAAAATCACATGCAATCAAAGTGTTAATTGCAGTATTTATATCGGCCTTTCTTAACATACCAGTGGGTGATATTTCTATAAGAACTGTGCTGCTTGCTAATTGACTATGCTGGATAGTCTCTTTATGTGATTGTTGCATAAAATAAAGTAATTTATTTTTTTTAATAAATAAAAACATATGTAATATATTGATTAAAAATAAAATATACTTTTTTTAACATCAAGTAATTTTTGATAAAAATTAATTAATTAAAATTTTTGATATTGATACAATCTTTAATATGTTATTAAATTATTTAGTATTTTTAATAGTTTAATGCTTACTATGAATTCCTCAAAAATCGAAACTCAGATAACAGAAGGTAAATCTACTATACAAGAAAATTCTTTAGATATCCAAAATGAAAATGAAGAATTAAAAGGAACTTTAGATATTAGACCTCTTCCTTAACCCCTACCATCTTAAACCCCTCCCCTCTTAGGGGAGGTTGGGTGGGGTAACATCTATTAGACCTCTTCCACAACCCCTGCTACATAGCAATCTTTTCTACATTAAGGCACCTCTCTTCTTTAAAACAAACCTCTCTGCAATATAAGGCTCGCACGCCACCCCCCCATGCCAGCTAAAGCTGGCTGGCGTGGCGAGCCTAATGGGGATTAATCGGGATGTAAAATATATTTCTTAGGCTCTATCACAAAACCCCACCCAACCTCCCCTAAGAGGGGAGGAG
>CAMDBF010000017.1 GCA_945889175.1 Rickettsia typhi | reverse complement strand
GAGGTCTATTAAACACACGCACCCGCTGCCCCCATTTGGTTAAAATAGCAGCTGGGGGGCGGGGGCGTGTGTGTTAATTTTAGTAAGATAACTTTATGTTTTGCTATGGTTTTTAAGATTAATAGAATAAAAGAGGTTTAATAGATATTTACCCCACCCACCCTCCCCTAAGAGGGGAGGGGTTTAAGATGGTAGGGGTTAAGGAAGAGGTCTAATTACTTGCATTATAAGTATGGCTTTTTGGTAGATGTTGATTTGGGTTATGGAAGAGGTCTAATGTAAATGTATGTATAGCCCCGAGATTCATACAAACAAGAACACAGGTGGGAAGTATTACTATCTTCGCCCAACTAAATCACAAGGCGAATGTAAACATTGCAATTATATAAAAGAAGACATTGTAGATGACCAAATAATGAAAACTATTGAGAAAATCCATATTCCCGATGATATGCTGAAAATCCTTCAACATGATTTAAAGAGATTTATAAAAACCAATATGACAGAAAGACAAAAGGAATACAAAGTTTTACTTCAGAATCAGAAAAACATAAAAGACCTGATACAAGAAAATCTTGATGATAGAATATCCAAGAGTATTACACAAGATGAATATCGTGAAACGGATAAATCGCTAAAACAAAAATTAGTACAAATTGATGATGAGATATCGTTATTTGGAACTAATGAGATAATGTTTCAAGACACAGTAATATCAATCTTTGAAGTAGCAAACAACGCACCTGAATATTTCCTTAATTCGGATAACGAAAAAAAACAGCTGATTTTAAAAATCCTATTTCCGAAATTAGAATTAGAAGGCACAAACCTAAGCTACACCTTGCGAAAACCCTTTGATATGATGCTGAAAAATGAGCCAAACTGCGAATGGCTCCCCTCCTTCAATATATTTCGAAACAAACAAGACGATATTTTGTCTACAATGAACCGCCCAATGATGGAAGGAGTGAGGTTGTGTTTGACGGCGTAGAAAAAGCAAACTTGCACAGCTGTGCGAAAATATATCTTGACTTTTAGTATATACTTGTATTAACTTACATTAAAGATGTGATTAATAAAAAAAGTGTATGAAAACAACAATCTCAACAACAGAAGTAAAAACTTGGGGTAATAGCCTAGGTGTTAGAATACCAAAGAAAGTCGCCGACGCACTAAAGCTACACGATGGCTCACAAATAAAAGTATCACTTGAAGGGAGTAAGATTGTATTAGAATCTGAAAGCAATCCATTTTTTGATTTATCACAAGATTTAAACTTGATGACTTTACTTTCAAAAATCACAAACAAGAATAAACATTCAAGTGATGAGGGTGAGTCGACAGATGACGAAGCAGTTGGTCAGGAGGTTTGGTGATATTATAGATTATGGCAAAGTATATTCCAAACAAAGGCGACTTAATCTGGCTTGATTTCAATCCACAAGCAGGAAGAGAGATAATGAAGAGACGACCTGCACTTGTTCTTTCACCACAAGAATACAACAAGCATGGACTTATTCTTGCCGTTCCCATTACAAGTAAGGCAAAAGGTTATCCATTTGAAGTAAAAATCAATAACGATAAAATCGGCGGCGTTGCTCTTGCGGATGCAATCAAAAGTCTAGATTGGAAAGAAAGAAATGCTGAATTTGCAGATATGGCAACAAAAGAAGAGTTACTTGAAGTGTTGAAATTATTAAGTGTGTTGTTGAAGGTATGAGTAATTTGTTTGACAATACGCAGTTTCAAAAGAAGTTGAAAGATTATAACTTGCACAGCTGTGCAGAATTGCAAGCTATATTTACTCGTTGGAATACATTGCTACAAACCACATCCAAAAACGAAGAACAATTGCAAACCGACTTTTTAAACGACATATTCGGTGATATTCTTGGCTACACATACAAACGAGGCGAAGCGGAAACCAATCTTGAAAAAGAAGAAAAAACAGAACTTGACGGACAAAAACCTGATGGCATTCTTGGATTTTTCAATGATAAAGGTAAGGATGTCCGTGTTATTATTGAATTAAAAGACCAGAAAACCGACCTTGATAAAAAGCAAAACAGAGCAACTGATAAACGCTCACCAGTTGAGCAAGCCTTTGGATATGTTTCAAAATATCAAGGCGTAGAGTGGGTTGTTGTCAGTAATTTTAAGGAAATTCGTCTTTATAAAGCCAGCTATCAAGGTAAATATCATGTTTTTACCATTGAGGAGCTAGCAAATAATGTAGAAAAACAAAAAGAATTCCACTTCCTGCTTTCAAAAGACAGTTTATTCACCAAAATACTCAATCAATCACCAGTTCACGCACTTGATACAACCGAAAAAGGTGAGGAAATTGAGAAAAGATTTTACAAACACTACTCAACACTTCGTGAGGAAATTTGGCATAATCTTACCGAGCTTAACCAAGAAAAACACTACGGACGGAATTTTTACCTATACAAAGCTCAAAAGTTGATTGACCGCATAATTTTCATTCGTTTTTGTAAGGAAAATGGAGCCTTGGATAACGATGCAGTGCTTGAAGCCCTCAATAACAAGTACATCAAAGGCAAATATAACCGAATGAAGGCTCTTTTTACAGCAATGGATGAAGGAAACCCTGAAATTGGTATTGCAAAGTTTAATGGTGGGCTTTTTGCAAGCGATAGTGACCTTGATTGCCTAAATATTTCGGATGAAATCATTGATAAAATCGTAATTTTATACGCTCACGACTTTGGAAGCGACCTTGATGTAAATATACTCGGGCATATTTTTGAGCAATCAATATCCGACCTTGAAAACCTTACAGGTGATAACGAGAAAAAACGAAAAAAAGACGGTGTTTTTTATACCCCTGCATACATTACGGAATACATCGTAAAAGAAGCAATTGGTGGTTGGCTTGCTGATAGAAAAGCAGAAATTAAAGCTAAAGAAAATTCAAAAGAATGGTGGCAAGAATACGCTGAAAAGCTAAAATCAATCAAAGTTCTTGACCCTGCTTGTGGCTCAGGGGCATTCCTTGTGAAAGTTTTTGATTATTTACAAAACGAATGGAAGGAAGTTCAAAAGCACATAAAAACGGAATGGACTTACAAAGATATTTTAACTCATAACATTTATGGAGTTGATATAAACCCTGCTTCAACTGGCATTACAAAATTGAGTTTGTGGCTGAAAACTGCACATTATCGTGAGCCACTTACCACGCTTGACGGAAACATAAAAATTGGTAATTCACTCATCGATAATGCCGATATTGCGGGTTATTACAGTGAATTTGAGGGCAAGGTTATTCAAGAAGTTATTGCAAAAGATTTATTCAACGCCAGCGACCTTGAAAAACTCACTGCCGAAGGGGTGAAAAAATCCCTAGCTTTCAAGTGGAACGAAGAGTTTAAGGAGGTTTTTGACACAGGTGGCTTTGATGTTGTGGTTGGCAATCCGCCTTATGTACAATTATCAACATTATCACATTATGATTTTTCAAAAGGCAATAGTAATACATATTCAGCTTTTGTAGAAAAAGCTTTAAAGATTGTCAAAGAGTATTCTTATTTTGCTTACATTATACCAACAACATGGTTGTCACAGGTAAATTATTTAAAAATGCGTCAAGTGTTGTTAGAAAGTAATGACATTAAAACAATAGTAAAATTACCATACAATATTTTTGAAGCGTATGTTGATACCGTTGTATTCATAGCGAAGAAGTGTAAAAACGCCAGTGAAAATTTTAATGTTTTAGATTTGGGTATTAAAGATAATCCTGAAATACTACTTCAAACATCTTCATATATACAAATACCGCACAAATTACAAAACGGCATTATATCGTTGCAAAGTAATAATGTAATGGCAAAATTTCATACCACAAAATCCATTCGTCTTGGTGATATATCTGATATTAATAGAGGTACGCTACCACCCAAAGCAATTTATAAATTTGAAAATGAAGGCGACTTAAAATGGTTTGACGGTCAAGTGCATAGATATGAATTAGAATATAACATAGGTGGGTTTGTAAAATTAAAAGAACTTGGAGAAACAAAGTCATTATCTTTTTTTCAAAACACTCAAATTATTGCAAGACAATTAGTTAATCGTCAATTTAGAATGCAATTTACTCTACAAAACACAGGTGAGTATTTTGCTTTTAAAAAGAATTTATATGGCATTGCAATAAACAATGACAAATACCTACCAGAATATATATTATCTATTCTTAATAGTAGAATGTTTTCTTATATTTATGTAGATTGTAATCCAGCGTTACAAAGAGATGACTTCCCCTCTTACAGTCTTGCTGAATTTAAAGATTTTAAAATACCAGATATTTCAAAAGAACAACAAGCCCCATTTACAACCCACGCACAAAAAATGTTAGATTTAACAAAGCAATTTAACGAGCTTTCAAATAAATTCATAAAGCTTCTTGGAGCAGATTTGGGGGTTGCGAAGATAACTAAAAAGCTTGAAAAATGGTATAATTTACAAGCGGATGAGTTCTTTGCGGAGATCGGCAAACAAAATAAAAACCTGTCGCTCTCGCAAAAATCCCAGTGGCTTGACCATTTTGAAACAGAGAAACAAAAAGCTCTCGCTTTGCAAGCTCAAATCACCAAAACCGACGCCGATATTGATAAAATGGTTTATGAACTGTACGGGTTGAGTGACGAGGAAATTGGGGTTGTTGAAAATTTAGTTGTGTAAGAATATGATAACAGAAAGTAATGTTAATTATGCACCACAGGGTTTGCTAAATATCGTAGGAAGTTTAAAAATTATTAAGAAAAATAAACATCCTTTCGGTGTAATTAAAGAATTATTATCCAATGCAATTGAGGCATGTTTAATAAAAAAAGACGAATTTGGTCTCGACGAAGGAATATCAATTAACATAAAAACCAATTGCAATGAAAACAATAATTTAATAGGAATAGAAATTACAGATAATGGCATTGGGTTCAATCCGAAACAATGGGAATCATTTTGTTGCTTGGGTACGACGAATAAAAGTCGATTCAAGTGTAAAGGTGCTGGTAGAATTCAGTTTTGGCATTATTTTAATGATGTAAAAATATCAACAATATATATTGATACATTAGATAATACATATAAAAATTTTGTAGTTCAAATAAATTCAAATCAAGAAAGAGTTTGTTTTGATACAGTAAAATCGTTAATCACAAACTCTACTAATCAACAATCTGGTACAACAATAACATTGAGTAATCCAAAAATAGATATATCGTATGATAATTTTTACACATCTTCTATCTTTGAAGGCATACAGCAAAGTTTATTATTAAAATTATTACACCTTAAAGATACTCAAATAGCTTTTAAAATTACAATAAATGATGACAATGAATATACAATTGATTCAGACAAATTACCAGAAGCGATAATAGAAAATAAAGAAATTAAGATACCTTTGCGACGCTTATCGGACGGCTTGCCAAGTGATGAAAAGGTATATTTTTTCATTAGTGCTTATAAAACTTCAATCCAAACATCTCATGCAGTACAGCTTTGTGTAAAAGATATCGCCGTTGAAAACATTGTCACCGAGTTTATAGATAAATCACTATTAAAGCAAAAGACAGAAACTGGAAGTTTTGAATTTATCTTTATAAAAGAAAACATTAAAGACCAAAAGACCGATGGTGTTTTGGAGGAAAAATTAAATACACAAACTAGAGACAGCTTTGATAACTTTTATATAAATTATGAAGAGTGGAAAGAAAAAAATGAGATTAATTTATTATCCAATATAGAAAAAGATATATTTAGAGATGATATTATAACAGAAATTGATTCAATTATTGCTTCAGAAAGTTTATTCAAATTTAATAAAAAAACAAAACCACAAATTGAGAACGAATTAGGTAAAACTTATCTTATACCAACGACATTGATTAAAGAAACTAATGTGCGAATCAAGTATGGAGAAGAGGTTTCAAGTGTTGCAAAAAGAGTTTATCGTAATCTGTCTGATGATAGAATTAAGAATAAACTCGAAGAGCAGAAAGTAATTGAAGATGTTGAAAGTATAATAAACTCTGTTTTAAATGATGTTGAGGATATAAATACAAAGAAACCAGATTGGAGAGAAGAGTTAAAAAAAGATTGTGAAAAACTAGCCAAAATAACAAGTGAAGATAGAAAGCTTGAATTAACGGAACATGCTTATCTGAGGATTAAAAAAGAAAATCTATTGGCAAAATTTATTGAGATAGAAATAAAGGCAAATCAAGAATATAAAATCGACCAGACAGAATCATTAATTCATAACATTTTGTTTCCACAGGCTAAAAATAGCAATACTGCAAATGAAGGTGATAATGATTTATGGATGATAAATGAGGATTATGGCTATTATAATGTAATATCACACGAATCTTTGGCAAGTTATATATGTCCAAAAACTAATAAAAAGTTATTATCCAATGATTTTGAGTCATCATTTAGCGATAATCCTATTTTAAAAGAACATTTCTCAAATGGAAGGAAACCTGATTTGGCTGTATTTTACGACAATGAATCAATTGTAATTATTGAACTAAAAAAACCAAATGAAAAATTAAGTGAAGGCATAAATCAAGTCATTACTTATGCACAGATAATAGCATCAAAAATGAATAAGAATGAAAATAGCAAAATTCCTTATGACAAATTCTATTTATATGTTATAGGCAGTAAAAATATGCTTCTTACTGCCGGAAACCCTTATATCTCAAGACCACTCGCTGATGGGGAAGGCTTTTTTGCGCCTGGTGAAAAATTAATGGATTTGGAAGCAAAAAATGATACTGGTGCTACATATTACTTAGAAATATGTAGTTATGAAAGAATTGTCAATCAGCTATCCATTAGAAACAAAAGATATAGAAAAATACTTGGCGTGAATAACTAATCCTCTTGAAAATACGAATGAATGTTTTACAACAAACCCAAAGATGTAATGTTATTAAAAAATGTCTCAAAATTTAGATTATAAAAACATAGTTTTTGATAAAACTAGATACATAATTTCAGCCGTCGGAGTTGACAAAGGTATTTATGTAGGCGAGGTAAGTAGTCATACAAAGCTATTTGATATTAATGCCAATTCATCTATTGACGAGCTTTTGAAAAGTGCAAATCAAGAGATTATCAATAAGAAAACAGAGATAAAAAGAGAGAATGGAATGCCAACAGTTTGGGAGTATATTTTAGCATTACATAGTTTGGAACAAGAAGAGAAAATAACGCCAGTTTATGAACAAATCCTAAAAGCACATTACGAGTCAAAGAAATTTATTGCAACGCCAACAGAACTTGCAAAAGACAGTGGACTTGAGAAATACGAGATAATTAATTTGCATTATGGTAAATTTGCAAAAATGGTGGGTGAAAAAATAGGATTTGAACCTACACATAAAAACAAGGCTAACGACAAAGTATTTTGGACTTTTGTTTTATGCGATGACACTTACGACCAATTTGGTAAGAAAACCCAAGAATGGACCTGGACTTTAAAGAAAAATGTTGTGAATGCAATTCGTTTTTTAGGTTGGTTTGAAGGTGATGACAAATAAGTCATTCAATCAAACCATCCGCAACTTTAAGCATTATTTTGAGACACTTCTCATCCATTTTATAAAGTCTGCCAGTGATTTCATCAATCAATTTTTGAGTTTTAGCAGAGGCTTTTGCTTCGTCGCCGTATTTATAAAACTCATGAATTGGAATACCTAAAACCACGCTCATCTTTGCAACTGTGTCTGGGCTTGGAAAGTTAATTCCTCGTTCAATCATAGATACAGCCTCGGTTGACCTTTCAATTTTACCTGCAAAGTCTTCTTGAGTAATATCTCTTTGTTTACGCCATTCTTTTATCTTGTTGCCAAGTTGTTTTTTCTTAATTGTATTCGCATTCATAGTTCTATAACGAATTAATATTACGAATAGTGAATATGAATTACCTATAAAAGACCACGAAGGCACGATTAATAAAAACTTGACAAATACGAACTAATGCTTCATATAATATATGAAAGATGTAATTTTTGTCAAAGATGTCTAGCGTTTCACATATTGATAGGGTTTTTTATAAATCCAAGTACCTAATTGTAAGAGCAAAAAAGAGTGATGGCTTTATTGCTAGTGTATATTTAACGGATGGAAGCGAGGACGCAAAAGGTAAATCAAAAAGACTTTTTGATGTTGAGTCAAATTTGTCAGCAGATGATTTAATAGCAAAAGTAGAAGTTGAAATTGAAGGCAGAAATAACACATTAAGAAAAGGTAGAAAAAGACACGAAGTACCAACAACAGAAGAGTATATCAAGACATTAGAATACTTGCTTGAAATGGATAAAATCAAAGACATTTATTTAAAAATACTCACAGCACATTATCAATCGCCAAACTTTGAAGCAACCCCAATAGACCTTGCAAAACAAACAGGTTTTGAGGAAAATTATGAGGTTATTAATTCTCAATATGGCGCTTTTGGAAGGTTAATAGGTGAAGATATTTCTTTCGAGCCAGAAGAGAAAATGAATCATGGTACTGTGTGGACATTTGTTGTCGCATACGGAGACCGCAATGAAGGTAAAAATAGACCAAAAGAATGGATTTGGACATTAAGACCGCAAGTTGTAGAAGCAATTGATTTTCTAAAACTATGCAAGTAAAAACAGTTATATTGCCAAAATGGTACTGGAAAATGCTTGGAGACTACAACGGTTTTACAGGTCAAGAACGCATAAATGGTTGGAGGTTGGTGAAGTTCTTAATTGCTCAAAAGATAGTTGAAAGCCCTCGGGCTTCGGCGAGTAAATTAATAGATTTAAAAAATTCGAGCCAAAACCCAGCAGGAAAGCCCTGTGAGATTTGCGGCACAACTCACGAGACTAATTACCATAATGAAAATTACTACGAACCTTGGAAACCTTATATTTTATGTAAACAATGCCATTTTGCTTTGCATAACAGATTAAAAGGCAAGTGGAATGAATGGCAAGAATTGATAAACAAAAACACAAAAACAGGCGATGAGTGGTTTATGAAGTTGTCATCCGAGAAAATAGACATGGCAAAGGAATTAAGAGAAAAACACGGAGATGGTATTACCGATATTATTAAGAATTGTAGGTTAATTCCAGAAAATATCATTGTAAAATATTAGCAAAACTTTTGACAATCAAAAAGTGTAGTTTTATATAATCAATTTTTCTAATTTTCACAAAGATTTTGCATTTCAAAAACCAATTCAAAACACATAAAACAAAGGTTTTTGAATTGACAATCAAAAAGTCATTTTTTGTATAATACAAAATTTCAAAAATACAGGCGTTTACAGACGCAAAACTTTATTGACTATGAATTGTATGTTTTTGTATAAAAGAGTAATCCACAGGCTTTAATTTTTGATTTTAAGGTATGTTACTTTTGTAGGCAGAAGTCAATTTTGCACAGCTGTGCAAGTTTTGAAACTCAATATTGATAAAATTCGGTAAAACCTAGAAAATTCGCCGCCCGTGAGGAGTGATATTGTAGATAGTAAGGAGGATAAATATTGTAATTACAACATCACATTAAACACCAATAATAACAATAAAGATAAGTTGATTTTTAATTTGTTTTCTTTTATTTTTGACACAATATGTCAGGTTCTTAAAAAAGATAACAGTATGATAAAATTAGATGGTAAAAAGGAATATGCTCAAGTGAAAATGTATAATAAGAAGTTTCTTGATGAGGAAATTGAAGCTTCTGAAAAAGAATTGAATAGCTTGGCACAGATTGAGTCTATTACAGATTTATACGAACGTTATGAGTTTATAAAAAGAGAACTTGGAAATGTTTATGCTGAAGAGTTTAGATTAAAAATGATTTTCAAAATGCACTTGCGTAACATCACTTGTGAGAAAATGGCGTTAATTTTTAGAATATCAGTTAGAACGGTTTACAGATTGATAGATAAACTAAAAAAGAGATTATCCGAAACATCAGCACAAGTTGATATAAATTATGAAATAGCAGAAGCAATCAGTTTTTACAAAGATATTGCAGCCGAGGCTTTAAGAAATTCGGATGCGGTATTGAATGATGATACCGTTTCAAAAGGTAAAAGATACTCTTTAAAACTTAAATATCTAAAGCTAGCAATGAATGCAAGAAATGCAATGTCTAAAGTATTTATAGATTTTGGTGTTCTTGATAAAAAGCAGTACCAACCAGATTACGACCACCCAGAAAAGAAAAGTGCCGAGCAATTGCAAATGCTGGCAGCGAAGATATTAAAAGGTGAAAAAATAACGGATGAGGATATCAGTGGTAAAAGCAACGAGGAGGAGTTTGATTGGATATAAGTAAATAATTTTGTGTTGTATGAAAGATGTAATGATTAAATTTGGTGAGTTTTTGAGTGTAATTGAGTATTTAATTGAAAGACTTAAAAAACACGCAATTATTAAGGAAAACGGTGATTATAAAGACATTTTATTTCTACTTTTTGTTGCAGAAATTAAGCAATCAAATGAGGTTATTGAAGAGGTGTTAAATTTCTTTTCTGGCAATGATGATAGATACAAGTATAAACAAAATGATGTCGTTACAAAACACACGCAACAAGAAATTAGAGTGCCAATAAATCCGATTCAGTTTTTCAATTATTATAACCAAAATCCAGATGAGATTATAATTCAAATAAAAGACCATAAAGACACAAAAACAGAGTTTTTATTGCAACTTTTTGAAAACTTCAGACTTATTTCACAAGATGAAAAGAGCAGGAAACTATTTGAAAAATTCACCCAAAAAACAAAGGAATTGCAAACTCAAGGGCTTATTCATAATACTCTTGTTTCTGAATTTAGAGAATCAAAACTTAGCTTTATATTTCATGAATACAACGGGCTTGAAAGTGAATTTGACGCAGAACTTTGGCTATTTGCAAAGAGTATTTGTAATGAAAGAAGGTTGTTGCCAAGCTTGAGAAGTGGTGAGGAGAAGTATGGTGAGCCTTGTGATGAGAAGCTTGATAGAATGCAAATATTAAAAACCAACAGTCAATATCATAATGAAAAAAGAGAGGCGGCCAAAGAGAGACACAAAGATACTAATGAAGTTAAAGAATTTATTGAAAGAATGTTTTTTGTAATAAAAAATGAGTTACCGAATGCAAAAATAAGCAAAATAATTAAAGAGATAGAAGATGAATTGAGGCTATCATTTAGACAACATCAAGAGAAGAAGGTCGAATCAACAAAGGTATTAAAGCATTTATCAACTAAGTACAAATTTAGTGATACCAATAAAATTGCCTCTGCTATTGATTATTGGAATAATTCAAATGGAGGTCAAATTGAAGCTTGGTGTTATCAATTTGCAAAGAAACCTGCAGAAGGAAAAACAGAATAATTTAAAAAAATTCACTCATAAAAGCAGTATTTATCAGCATTTATTTTTTCTTATGCACGCACAAGAAATCTTTATGCTAGCTGGTTAATACCTAATTCAAAAAGACTATAACATAATTGATACGAATTAATTGTTCGTGTCAAATGTGTAAATTAACTGAGTACATTGTTAGTCTGGATAAAGACGGCGTCTCGCAAGAGAAAGCTAGTCTTGCGTCTGGACACATAATGGGCTTATTTCAATTACTCGATAAAATCGAAAGACGCATCCAAAAAGAACAAGAAACTCAAATACAAAAAGGTAATGAAATTTTTTATGAAGAGTCAAATGAGTAATTATGTAACGGAAGTGAATATTGAGCTTGTAAAACCTCAAAACGGACTTGTGGGCTTTGCAAATATCGTGATTGAAAGCAATATTTACCTTTCTGGAATAGCAATTTATAAGAAATTGAATGCAGAAGATTATCGCTTGCTATACCCAAAAAAGAACGGTTTTAGTTTGTTTCATCCGATAAATAAGGAAACAAGCATTGCTATTGAGACGGCAATTTTCTCAAAACTAAAAAGTGTGATTAATAAAAGTTGTGAAGGTTATGATAGATACAATAGTGATAATAATTCCAGTCTATAAGGTTGTAATTACAGATTTTTCAAGATTTGGTGGTGAAAAATTGGTTGCACAGCTGTGCAATTTTCAAATCTATGGAAATTCTGAGAAAAGCACCAAAAACAACCCAACGAGCAGTGATAAAAAGAAAGGATACTTGCCACGAATAACACTCAAAAGAACTCCATATCCAATGATTAAAGGTGATGATGAGAGCTTTTGCTCCATGATTATTGAATGCTCACTGCCTAAAATCTTTTTTGAAAACAACATTGAGGAATTGAAATATAGCAACTTTGACGCCGTGATGTTAAAACTTCAAGAAAAGCTTGTTTATATGGGAGTTGCGATTGAAATTGAAGTATTAAAACACGCTTATTTATCAAGGATAGATTTTAGCAAGAATATAATCGTCAATACACAGCCACGAGATATTATCACACTTATAAGCAAGATTGGATATGACGGTAGGATTGGCAAAACAAATAGAGACTATAAAACCGAAGGCAATTCAATAAGATTTTTTACGAAAAAATATCATATTGTAATTTATGACAAGATTGCAGAAATTCAAACAGCACTCAATTACAGTGAAAGCAGAACTGTTGTAAAAGATAACCATTGCCAAGCTAATTTGGTTAAAAAAGTTGCGGAAAGCGGACTTAAAATACTTCGTTATGAAGTTTCATTAAAACGCAAAAAACTTAAAACTTTAGACATTGAAATTAATACGATTAAAGACGCATTTACACCTGGCGTTGCAAAGGCTATTTTACAAGGATTTACTGATAAAATACATGATAATTTAAGGACTTTACGCCTTGACAATACTGATACTTCTTTTATTATAAATCGTATTAGAACTGCGTTTTGTCTATCGACGCCCGATGGGTCAAAAGCCAGTTTTAATAAAGTTATGTCATTAGAATCAGTTATGAGAATTACAAAAGAAAAAGGTTATGATTACCTAAAAAATCAGTTTCATTTAAGCTCAAGCCAGCTTTCAAGAATAAAATCCGACATTAAGCGTATAAACGCCGTGCGAGGATGTGAATACACAAATGCAGATGATATTTGCCACGAGATTACAAGAATTCTTAACGCCATAGAGGCTTTCAAACCGATAAGACTTAAGGATGATTTTAAAATGTGTTAATTATTTGTTATTTATATGAAAAAAGCAATTATTTGGGCGAGGGTTTCAAGCCAAGAGCAAGCTAATGAAGGGCACTCAATTGAAGCTCAGTTAAAAAACAATAGAGAATATTGTAAAAAGCACGATTTTGAGGTAATTAAAGAATTTGAGGTTGTTGAAAGTTCAAAGACATCAAATAGACCAAAATTTTACGAAATGATGACCTTTATTGAAAAACAAAAAGAGAAAATACATATTATAACCCAAGCCTCGGATAGACTACATAGAGATTATTCGGCTTTTGCAATTATTAATGATTTGAAAGACGAAGGTAAAATCGTAGTTCATTTTACTAGAAATAACGAAATATACGACCAAGACTCCGATGACATAAAATATCACCTTGACCAAGTTTTATCCAAGCATGAAATTAAAAAACTAGGTAAGAGGGTAAAAACAGTTTTACAAAGTAAACTAGAAAAAGGAGAAAATATAAGAAGATTGCCAGTTGGTTATTTAAAAATAAAAGATAACATTACAGGAATGGAAAATACAATTCTTGACCCTGTGCGTGCACCACTAATCAAAAAGATGTTTGAAATGTACTCACTCGGTAGCTATTCACTAGGCGACCTTGAGAAATTCGCAAAGGAATATAATTTAACAAATACATTTTATGCAGGAAGCACTCAAACATTATCCAAGAATGTTATATCGAATATGCTTAAAGACCCTTTTTATTACGGTGAAATGCTTGTAAAGTCGCACGGAGATAAATTATATCCACATAAATATGATAAACTTATAACCAAAGAGCTTTTTGACGAATGCCAAAGGGTAAATTCTGGAAGATGCAAAGAAAACAACAGAGATAAAGCCGTGCAAACGGCAAAAGAAGGCAAGGATTTTGTTTTTAGAAGCTTAATCACCTGTGCTTCAAGTGGCAGAACTGCAACGACAGACGAGAAGCTTGATGACAGGGGATACATAAACAACTATTTAATAGTTAGAAATCCCGAGGACATTAAAAAGAAAGTTTATGTTCGTGAAAAAGATATTTTATCGGAAGTTACAAAAGTTTTTGAAAAAATCAAATTCCCAAAAGAAATGCTTGAAATAATAACCGACAATCTAAAGAAAACCCATGACTTCGAACAAGAACATTATCAAATCAAGTTAAATGATATTGAAGGCAGAATTAAATCCGAAGAGCAAAAACAAAACAGACTTATTGACGTATTCTTGAGCGGGAGTATAACGCAGCCCATCTTTGCAAATAAAAAAGCAGAAATAGAGCAAAATATAGCAAACCTAGAGAGGGAGAGAGCTATGTATAAATCAGCAGACAAAAGCTTCAAGAATGCAGTAATTACGGCGTTTCAGCTAGCTTCTAGACTTCATGATATTTTTGTAGTTTCGAAAAATTGTGAAAAGAGAGAAATTATAAATTTTGTATTTTCGAAACTCGAATTAACAGGCAAAACCCTAGGCTATTCCTTGCGTTGCCCCTTTGATTTGATGGTAGAAAATGCTTGTTGTGATACTTGGCTCCCCGAGTAGGACTCGAACCTACGACCAAGTGATTAACAGTCACTTGCTCTACCAACTGAGCTATCGAGGAAGATAAGTTACAAATATTGTTGACCTTTTGATAGAAAGATATTTGTATTACAATTAATTTTAGATTCTTCACTCAAATTAATCAAGTTTTTTTTTATTTTTTTTACAAAATTCTTGCAGACTATTTTGTTTAATCTATGTGTTTATCCTTAAAGTAGCTTTACATCATCACATATATCAATAAGGATTTAAGATAAAAAACCTTTTTATATACTCTTTGCTAGCTTATAAAGCTTAATGATTAGCTATCTTTTAAAATTAAAGTTTTGCGACTATTGGTTTTATTGGTTATGTCAATTGACCCCTCTGTTAAGTCATACTTAAGTCCATCAGTAAAAACAGATCCGTAGCCAAGATAGCCAAGAAATACCTTGTCGTTAAAGGTAAGGGTGTTTGACTTCATATCAATAGACAAGTCATTTGATACAATCTTGATGTCTTCTTGATTTTGACTTTTTAAAAAAACAGAAACATTATCTTTTAAGCGAATTTTATAATTATTATTATTTTGAGTATTTTGCAGTTCATTTATATCAATAAAGTCGGCAAAAGATTTTAAAACTAATTTGTTATTTTGTGTTTTGTAAATTTTTGCATCCTTGATAAAAAAAATTTTATTTTGCTCCTTGTCGCTAATAAATAAAAAATGTTCTGATAAAGTATTAATATAATCTTTAACACTTTTGCCAACTATAATAATATTTGCCTTATTTGCCGTTAAGGTAATTTTTTGTTTTTTATCATATTCTAAATTAAAGTTTGCAAATTTAGCATAATACGATCCGTTGTTTAAGATTTTTGCCTCATTAAAAATATTATCTTTTAAAAGTAAGTCATTTTTTGAAATATTTTTTATGTTATTTTTTTGTATTACAAATTGACTCTGATTATCTGACTTAATTATATTATTTTTAAAATTCATATAAAATTTGTCTGACATAAGTTTTGTGATTGCATTTTTATTTAAAATCCATATCACAGATTGATTGTTTAGAGGCGAGCTTAGGGTAATATCTTTTTTAATAAAGTTATACCTAGAAAACTGAGAAAGACTTGCAACAACTAAATTATTACCACTAAAGCTACTAAATGCATCGCCTGTAGCATCGATTTGCTGTAAGTCTGTATTTAAACTAATGTCTAAAGCGTCTAAGATAATTTTAGTATCTAAATCTTTTTTATCAATCTTACTAAACCAAAGTAGCTCTAAGTTAGTACCGTGCTCGTCTTTTTGAAGTAATTTTAATACATTTTTTGTATTTTGTTTTTTTTCAACCTCAACATAAGCTTTGTGCAACCTTAGATTATTAAAATATTTTGTTTCGTAAGGTAGTTTTGTAAATTTGCCGCTTAGCTTAAAAATTGAATTTTCGCTTAAATCAACAAAGTAGCCTTTTACCTGCCCGTTATTTATTACAATCTGATTTACAGGGCTCATGCTTGAGTCTTTTTCAAAATTCAATAACTCTCCTTCCTGTAATTTGCTTTGAATAAAAGGAAATACAATGTTTAATGTTGCAAAGATGCTTGTAATTAACAATATGCGTAATATTGTTCGTAGCCTTGTTGCTTTTTTGCTTTTGTATTTAGCAATCTCGCTTTTAGTTAGGCTTGTAATTATCATTTTTTACAAATTTTCGCACAAATATTCTTAAGGCATTCAATCTATTCTTATATTTTGTTATATTTTTTAACAATTGCAAGGTTTGATTTAATCTTTGGTTGGTTTAACTTATCAAATGTTAGCTTTTAACAAACTAAATTTACTTTACCTTGGTTAATAAATATGGCTATCGAAGCTATAAAAGCAAAACTTTATACCATAGTGAGTCTTAGAGGTGATAAAATGCAAGTTAATTTTTATCTTGCTATTTAATTTTGCAACACTAAATCTATTTATTAATATGCCTACTGTTTTGGTAAGCATTGTAATCAAATTATATTTTTTTTGTTTTTATGGCAACATTTAACGACTTTGACGAGGACATGTTCCACGATGTAACAACAACTGTTGCAAAAACCTGCCCAGACTTTAAAGCAAAAGCAGTACTTGGCAACGATGAAATCAAGGAGATATCTTTACACGAACACATCAAAGGTAAATATGCAGTTTTGTTTTTTTACCCTTTGGACTTTACATTTGTTTGCCCTTCTGAGATTATCGCTTTTGACAACAGATATGCTGAGTTTACAGCAAGAAACTGTGAATTAATAGGTGTTAGTGTTGATTCAGCTTACACTCATACAGCTTGGCGTAATGTAAGCCATGCAAATGGTGGTATTGGTAAAGTACAGTTTCCTTTAGTTGCTGACTTATCAAAAAACATAGCAAGAAGCTATGGCGTTTTGTTTAACGAAGAGGTTGCATTTAGAGCAACTTTTATCATTGACAACAAAGGTGTAGTTAGATCCTCTCTTGTCAACGACTTGCCAATTGGAAGAAGTGTTGATGAGGTTTTAAGGCTTGTTGATGCTGTTCAATTTAACGAAAAGCACGGTGAAGCTTGCCCAGCTAATTGGAAATCTGGTAAATCGGGAATGAAAGCAACAAAGGAAGGTGTTGCATCCTACCTTGCAAATAATGCAGCTGATCTTAAATAGTTATATCAGCTTTTTGTTTAAAAGTTGTTTGAGTTTTACTTAAGGCTTAAACAACTTGTGCCTATCTCTTGATATTTAATAATAGCGTTAAATATAGCATTTGAATTATAATGTATATATTGGGGCGTTTTCCCAATGGGAACACGGTAGATATACTTGATTTGTATAGTTAATAAGTAAAGAAAATATACAAGATTATTTAAAAGGGGAGAATTTATTCATTAAATGTCAAGACTGAAGAGGCTCTCTAAAAAAATCTGTTCACCTCTTTTAAAAATAGCTCGGGGTTGTTTTCAAGATTTATCATGGCTCTAAACTCGCCGCCGCCCTCAATGCCCTTGCTATACCAAGATACATGCTTTTTGGCGAGTAAAACACCTTCCCTTGAGCCATAGAATTCATAAAGCTCGTTTATATGCTCAAGCACTAAATTTTTTAATTCGGGCTGGCTAAGTAAGGTCTGCTGTTCGGTGCCTGTTGCAAAACTATCTGATATATCTTTAGTAACCCAAGGCTTACCATAACAGGCTCTGCCAATCATTACGCCATCCGCATTGCTGAGTCTGAGTGCGTTTTGTGCGTCTTCAAATGTCTTTATGTCGCCGTTGACAATTACTGGTATTCTAACTGCATCCTTTACCTGCTTTACAAATTCCCAGTTGGCAACCCCGTTATAGAGTTGACTGCGGGTTCTGCCGTGAATCGTAACCGCCTTTATGCCAACCTCTTCAAACCTTTTTGCAAGCTCTGGGGCGTTTAAACTGTTATAGTCCCAGCCCATTCGCATTTTAATTGTAACAGGCACATTAACAGCTTTAACGACTGTAAGAGCTATTTGCGTTGCAAGGTCTGGGCTTTTCATTAAAGCTGAGCCAGCATTGCCGTTGACAACTTTTTTAACGGGGCAGCCAAAATTAATATCAATAATGTCAGCCCCTCTATCTACATTCCACTTTGCAGCTTCAGCCATTATATCAGGCTCGCAGCCCGCAATTTGAACTATAGAAGGTATGTTATGTGAGTATTTGATTACACTTGCCTTTTGAATTGACGCCTTTGTTTGCAACACCATTGCTCTTGCTGCAATCATCTCGCTAACTGCAATTTTTACCCCAAGTTTGTGTGCAATCTTTCTAAACGGCTGGTCGGTTATTGCAGTCATTGGAGCAAGATAAACCGGCATGTCAATTTTGATATTACCAATTTGTATTGGCTTTAATATAACTCTGTCGCTCATTCTAGCCGTGAAAAACCTCCTCCTCTTGCTTGATTATAATAAAGTTTTTTTCAATATTTACCTCGTCAACAAATCTTTCACTAAAGATAATATAATCGGTAGTAATTGTGTTTGAAAGTATATTTTCGCTAGTAACCTCAAGCAGAATATCTCCACTATAATCAATTACATCGGTAACCTTACCAAAGATTTTATCTTCGCTAATCTTGTAGACATAAAGACCTATAAGGTCGGCAACAAGGTACTCACCTTGCTTTTCCTCGTATTCTATTTCGCTTCTTTTGCAATGCAGGTTTTTGCCTATCATTAGCTTTGCTTTTTCAAGCGATTCAATCAAAGGGCTTGAAAGTATCAAACCTTTTTCGCCCTTGCGACCAACAATTTTTAAGGGAATAAGCTTTTGATAATAATAGACTTTGTCCTTAAAAATGTATTCTTCAGGATTTTCAAAGTTGACATCAACAACAAAAGCACCTTTAACACCATGGGTTGATGTAATTTTACCAAATACAACACTTCGTTCCATATGTTAATATACTCTTTTAACAGGAGGAATGCTGTCCATCTCGCTTGTTAATGTTGTTAATGTAACAGGTCTGTAATCAATTGTTGTTTCGCCTTTTGCATCAACGGTAATTAAAGTGTGCTTCATAAAGTTTGCATCATCTCTATCTTGATAATCGTCTCTTGCATGAGCTCCTCTTGACTCCTTACGCTCCAAGGCAGAATTTATTGTTGCAACGGCTTGGTATCTTAGATTGTCAAGCTCTAGGGCTTCAACAAGCTCAGAGTTCCAAGTAAGACCCTTGTCTTTAATTTCAATACTTTCAAAAGCAACAAAAGCCTCTTTTACCTTTGCAACACCTTTTTTAAGGCTTTCGTCAGTTCTAAAAACAGCAGCATGTTGCTGCATTGATGCCTGTAAGGTTTTACGCACATCAGCAGTTGTTGAAGAGCCTTTGTTAAATCTAATCTTGTCAAAGTAAGCAAGTGAATTGTCAATTGTATTTTGCGACACCTCTTGCTTATAGTCTTTGTCAATAATCTTACTTGCAGTTTCGGCAGCTGCTTTACCAAATACAACTAAGTCAAGTAAAGAGTTTGAGCCAAGTCTGTTTGCACCATGTACTGACACACAAGCTGCCTCACCTATCGCCATTAAGCCTTGAATTGTAGTTAGCTCACCATTTTTCATTTGAACAACCTCGCATGTGTATTTTGCAGGAATACCCCCCATATTGTAGTGAACAGTTGGAACAACAGGTATAGGTTCTTTTGTAACATCAACACCAGCAAAAATTCTTGCACTTTCAGATATGCCAGGTAATCTTTCGTGTAAAACATCGGCACCCAAGTGATGCAAAACTAAAAAGACATGATCTTTATTTACCCCACATCCTCTGCCTTCGTTAATTTCAACCGTCATAGCACGGGATACAACATCTCTTGAGGCTAAGTCCTTAACCTTAGGAGCATATTTTGCCATAAATCTTTCGCCCTCGCTGTTAATTAAGTATCCACCTTCACCACGACACCCCTCGGTAATTAAACACCCAGAGCCATAAATACCTGTTGGGTGAAATTGCACAAATTCCATGTCTTGAAGCTGAAATCCGTGTCTTGCCAATATGCCACCACCATCACCAGTACAAGTGTGAGCCGATGTGCAGGATTGGTAAGCCCTACCATACCCACCGCTTGCAAGAATAACCATCTGCGATTTAAATACATGTAAAGAGCCATCAACCATAGACAAACTAAGACAGCCAACACATTTGCCATCTTCAAATAACAAATCTATTATAAAGTGCTCAATGTAAAATTCAGCACCATATTTTAAAGATTGTTGGTAAAGGGTGTGCAATATTGCATGTCCCGTTCTGTCGGCGGCAGCACAGGTTCTTTGTGCAGGCTTGCCTTGTCCGTATTCGGTAGTCATTCCGCCGAAGGGTCTTTGGTAAATCTTACCTTCCTTGGTACGAGAAAAAGGCACCCCGTAGTGCTCAAGCTCAATTACCGCTTCCATTGCATTTTTACACATATATTCTATTGCATCTTGGTCGCCAAGCCAGTCGGAGCCTTTGATTGTGTCATAGGCATGCCATCTCCAATTGTCATCACCCATGTTAGCAAGAGCCGCAGATATACCACCTTGAGCAGCAACGGTATGAGATCTTGTTGGAAAAACCTTGGTAACGCAGGCAACTTTAATACCTTTTTCAACAAGTCCAAATGTTGCTCTTAAGCCAGCACCACCAGCACCTATAACTATTGCTTCGTAATGATGCTCCTGTATTTTGTAAGAAGATGACATAAACAAACTAAATTAAATAATAAATTAATATTTAAGGCGAGATTCTGCAAAAGACCAATTTGCAAGACTGTCAATAAAGGCAGTTAAAAAGTCAGGTCTTTTGTTTTGATAATCAATGTAATAAGCATGCTCCCAAACATCGCAGGTCAATAAAGGGTTTAAACCTTGAGTAATAGGGCTGTCAGCATTTGCTGTTTTTATTATAACAATTTTACCATCGGTATTTTCACATATCCAAGCCCAGCCAGAGCCAAATTGAGAGGTTCCTGCCGTTTTAAAAGCATCTTTAAAGCTTGATACCGAGCCAAAGTCTCTTTCAACTCTTTTTAAAAGCTCCCCGCCAAGAGTTTGTGTGTTTGGCAATGTCATTGAATGCCAAAAAAATGTATGATTCCACACCTGCGCCGCATTGTTGTAAATTGCAGTTTTGTCCGCATGTCCAAAGCTTGCTTTAATTATACTTTCAATATCATGTTTTGCCATCTCTGTACCATCAATAAGCTTATTAAGATTAACCACATAGGTATTGTGATGTTTTTGGTGGTGAAAGGAAAATGTTTTTGCACTTACAACTGGCTCCAAAGCGTTGTCGCCGTAAGGTAGGCTTGGTAAAATAAAAGGAAAAGTACTTTGATTAGAAAATTTACAAACAGACATACAAAACTATACAATAATACTATTTTTACAATTTAACTAAGCAATTTTAAAAAAAAACTTTTTATATGCAAGAAAAACTCTTGCTAAATCTTCATAAATATTAACAAAAAGCCAAATCTAAGGCATTTAACAAATCATTTAACAAATCATCTTTATCCTCAAGACCAAGGTAAATTCTTATATTTGATGTATCGTTAAAGCTTGGTAAGCCCTTGGTTCTACTCTTGTAAAAGTCTTTAGGGAAGGGTATTGCCAATGATTCATACCCGCCGTAGGAGTATCCCATTGCAAAAAACTGCAATGAGTTAAAAAACTTTGCTAACTGCCTATCCTCATACACTTTATCAAGGCAAATTGCAAATACACTTGCTGCACCATTGAAGTATTTTTTATAGTTTTCGCAACCAAGAGTGCCATCAATGCTTGGGTGAAGTATTTGTTTAATTTTAGGATGTGCTTTGAGTTTTTTAATAACATAGTTAAATGTTTGCGTGTGAGCTTCAAGCCTTGCCCCAAGGGTTCTTAAGCCTTTAAGGCAAGCATGTGCAGTTGCTGGTGAGACGGTTGGGGCAAAGAGTCTAAAAGACTGCTCTAAAGCTAAAGCCTCTTGTTGATTATAGGATACTGCACCGCACATATATTCTGAAAAGCCCAAAAAGAACTTTGTTGCAGACTCAACAACAACATCTGCCCCCCAAGTAAAAGGGTTATGATGTAAGGGGGTTGAAAATGTGTTGTCGACAATAATTTTAATTTGAGGATTTTTTGCCTTTGCAATTTTACAGATTTGCTCTATATCGGCAACTTCAAATGTAAGCGAAGCTGGACTTTCAAGAAACAATACCTTTGTTTTACTTGTAATAGACTCTTCAATGAAATTTATATCAAATGGATTGTAAAGTGTTGCCTTAATGTTAAAACGATTTTGAATTTCGTTAATAAAGTGTCTTGTTGGCTGATAAGCATTATTATTGAGCATCACTTCATCGCCGCTTTGCACAAAGGATAAAATTGCAACAACACTCGCCGAGTGTCCGCAGGATGTTATTTTTGCAAAGTCGCAACCATATGCTTTTGCAATAAGTTTTTGACAATCAAGATTTGTCGTGCTGCCGTACCTTCCATAATAGACCTTGTTTGGTTCTAAGATTTTATCGTTGTCGGCCTTAATAAAGCTTTCAAAGCTATCAAAAACTATCGTTGAAGTTGCAAAGAGAGGATTGTTGACGCAGCCTTGGTTTTCACTTGGCTTTCTGTTAGAATGTATAAGGGTTGTGCTAAGTTTAGACATTTAATTTTTTAAAAAATATTTTTAGAAAAACTTTATTTACTATATCTATTATTTTATGCTAGGATTTTTATTTTTTAAAGTATTTTTAAAAAAATATAAAAAAAACTTGAAATAGAATTTGTTTTCTTGCAATATGTATGCTCTATAGCTTTTGTGTGAGTATAGATTGTTTTGCATCGTACTTTAAATGAATGATGTACAAGTTTTGATTGGGATTGTTTATTCTTATTTTCAGTCCTTAATTAAATTACTCAGTTTATTATATATAAAATATTTATTATGAGCCTTAAAAACTTTGAAACTTACGAGCTCTTTATGCTTATAAGTCCGGATATTCCTAGTCAAGGTGTCAAGTCAATCTTTAAGAAGATTTTGGATTACTCTTGTAAAGCTGGTGGCTCTGTTAAAAAATTTGAGTATGTAGGTCAAAGAAAACTAGCCTACAAAATAGGTAAATATAGTAGAGCAAGATGTTATATTCTTAACTTTCAAGCTAAGCCTTTTACAATACCATCTTTAACTGCTTACCTAAAGATTAACGATGGAATTATAAGAAGCCTTATCACGGTTGCTGACAATCTTCCTGAGGGTCATTCTTTTTTAAAGCTTGAATACAACGAATCTAACCAACAAAATGATAGCGATTACGCTAAGGTTATTGACGGCTTTGTTGGTTAATTTAATTGAGATTAGTATAAATTATTTTGTTTAATAGTATGAATGAAGTTGAAAAACGCAGACCTGATAACGGTTACACTAGAGTTGGTCGTGAAGAGTTTAAAATATCTCCTATTGCTAACGAAGATGGTCAGATTGTTGAGGTCGATTTATCTGCACAGGCTCAGGACTTTATTAAAAGCGGTAAAAATAGAATTCAAATCAATAATCAATCTAATGACATTATCGATATTAATTTAATTGACGAAAAGACAATTGATTATAAAAACATACCTTTATTAAAAAAGTATGTAAGTCAGTTTGATTTAATCAAACAAATGAGCGCCATTGGTGTTAAAGTAAATATGAGAAAAAAAAGATTACTTGCCAAGGCGATTAAAAGAGCTAGATTTTTATCTTTACTCTCCTACCCTGATCAGCAAGCTTAGGCTTTTTGTTTGCAGTTTGCAAATTTATTAAATATAATTGAATTTTTTTTATTTTATGATTGAAGTCGTTCTGTTAAAATCATTTAAAAACCTTGGCAAGGCTAATTCCCTTGTAAAAGTAAAAAGAGGTTTTGCAAATAATTACTTAATACCTTTTGGTTACGCTCTTGTTGCGAACAAAAATATTCTTTTGCAAATTGAAAAAAATAAAGAACAAATTGCTAAACAAGATGAACAAAGTAGACAAAAAGCAAAATCTATTCACTCTTCTATTGATGGCAAATCAATTGTTGTAATAAAACAATGTAGTGAGGATGGTTCTCTATACGGTTCTTTAGCTTTTAAAGAAGTATCTGATGAGCTTGTAAAAATTAATCTTTCTCTTAACGAATTCTTACATAAAAATTCTGTAAGATTTGCCTCTAACATTAAAACTACCGGAAAATACCGTGCTAGCTTAAATATATACGATGACATTGATGTTTTCTTTGATTTAATTATCGCAAGAAATCAAGAAGAGGTAAAAACTATTATGCAACAGGCTGCAAATGCTTCTAAGGCTGGTGAAGCTAACGGTGCAAATAAAGAGCAGGCTGCTTAATTTTATATTTAAAAGTTGCAAAATTTATATTTGATTTTTTAGTATTTCTATGACTAATGTTTCACCAAAAAGCTCCACAAAAGCTTCGGATGTTTTAAATAAGCGTGTTGCAAATGCAAGTGCGCGAATGGTAAAAACAAGTATTAAAAAACTTGTTCCTTTTTCAAGATTAATAAGGGGCATGTCCTACAAGGAAGCTGTATTACAAGCTCAATTTGGCGATACAAAAGTTTCTCAAGTGTTTTTGCAATTAATTAATGCTGCAGCTGCAACCGCTGAAAACGACAAAAATGTTGACTCTGACTCTCTTTACATCTCTGAAGTTATCCTTGGTAAGGACAAGACTCTTCGTAGATTTATGGCTAGAGGTAGAGGTAAGTCAACTGGAATTAAAAAAAGATATTCTAAGATTACTCTTGTTATGGGTGTTAAATCTTAATCTGCATTTTATAAATTATAAATATTCTTAGTATTGTTATGAGTAGTGGTTTTGTTGTTAACGAAGTTGGCGGTTATGGCGTTTCTTTAATCAAAAAAGGTCAGGCAGCTCGTAAAAGAGTTGGTCGTGGTCGTGGATCTGGTACTGGTAAAACCTGTGGTCGTGGTGGAAAAGGTCAAAAAGGTAGAACAGGTGTTTCTATAGGTGGATTTGAAGGTGGTCAAACACCTCTATACCGTAGATTGCCAAGAAGAGGTTTTACAAACATTTTTAAAGAAGATATTGCAGTGATAAACTTGCATAAAATATCTGAATTTATTGAAGCGAAAAAGCTTTCTTTAAAAATTACAATAGATGATTTTATCAAATGTGGCTTTGTTAAACAAGGTCAAATTTGTAAAATACTAGGTACAGGTCAGGCTCCTGCAGGAGTTGACATAGAGGCTCATTTTGCTTCATCTGCTGCGATTGAAAAAATAGCTGCATCAGGTGGTAAGGTGTCTCTTTTGGTTCCAGTTGAGTTAAATGTTGAAAAAAACGGCTAAAAATTCATGACCAGTTTAAAACCAATTAAAAGTCTAACAATTAGCCATATATTGAAAGACTCAGATTTTGGTTGCACATTACCCGATGGCTATAATTGCGACCATAATTTGCATATCATAATTAAATCTGCTAATACTATTGACATAGCTGATTGCAACGATATTAGCTTTGTATCAAATACTAAATACATAAAATATACATCAACAACTAAAGCAATTGCATGCGTTGTAAGCATTGAGATTGCTTTTGAGATGTTAAGACTTAATCCAAACTGCATTCCATTAGTAAGTAAAAACCCATATTTGAGTTTTTCAAAAATTGTAAATGCAATCTATGGCGGTGATGAATACTACAAGGCTGATTCTTTAGGTTTTATTTCACCCTATGCAAGGGTTTCGCCTTATGCACAAATTGATAGCAGTGCAAAAATATGCGACTTTGCCATTATCGAGGATGATGTTGTTGTCGAAAAAGATGTAGTTGTAATGCAAAATTCTTTTATTGGCAGAGGTAGCAGGCTTTGCGAGAGATCCTATATTTACGACAATGTTTCAATATACTATTCAAAAATAGGTCAGGACACAATAATAAGATCTGGAGCTAGAATTGGTCAACTGGGCTTTGGTTTTGCCCCAGATGGAGTTGGTGGCTCGTTAAAAAATCAACATATTTGTGGTGTTGCAATTGGCGATAGGGTTGACATAGGTGCCAATACAACAATTGATAGGGGTTACTTGAGGGATACTAAAATTGGAAGTGACACCAAAATTGACAACATGGTTGTTATAGGTCACGGTGCAGTAATAGGCAAGGGTTGCTTTTTTGCGGGCAACTCATCTATAGCTGGCAGTGTTAACATAGGCGATTATGTTGTGTGTGGCGGACATACTGGCGTGGCAGGACACATCGATATAGCATCCAAAAGCACAATAGCTGCAAACTCTGGAGTTACAAAAAGCATATTAACTGCTGACACATATGCAGGCTTCCCCGCTCAGCAAATAAACAAATGGCGTAAGCAAACTGCCTTTATCAACAGGCTTTTTAAAAAGACCATCGATACATCGCAATAATAAGACACACCACAAAATAACAAGCCAAATTTTATTACATCACAACACCTATCGTAGCCCGAAGCCGGCAGTTAATAAAAAACAATCAATAAGACTGATGTAATAAAATAGACCTCTTCCCTAACCCCTCCCCTCTAGGATGCCACTCTGTAACCCCTCCCCTCTTAGGGGAGGCTGGGTGGGGTTGTGATAGAGACTAAGAAATATATTTTATATCCCGATTAATCCCCATTAGGCTCGCCACGCCAGCCAGCTTTAGCTGGCATGGGGGG
>CAMDBF010000016.1 GCA_945889175.1 Rickettsia typhi | reverse complement strand
AATAAAAGATGGGCTTAAAACATCTCTAGCTTTTAATTGGCAGAGTAAATTTAAAGAAATCCTAAACCCCCAAAACCTCCCCCAAGGCTACGAAGCCTCCTTATCTGCAGAGCACGGCTTTGATGTAATTATCGGCAATCCGCCTTATGGGGCTGAGCTGTCAAAGGATGTTCAGGCACACTTAAATAATAAATTTAAAATTGGCACAACGGATACCGCCGCACTTTTTATAAAACAAGCCATTCTTTTAACTAAAAAAGATGGCATTATCTCGTTTATCGTGCCTAAGTCCTATTGCTATGCAAGTGGATATAAAAAGCTAAGAGAGGAGCTTCAAGACAAAATGGAGCTAGTTGCCGACTGCGGACTTGTATGGAAGGAGGTTTTACTTGAACAAGTAATATTAAAATTTAACAAAGTAAGCAAGGCAAGCAGCTATGTTTCGAGCCTTAGAAGGGGTAGGCTTTTCTTTTTTAATACCTTAGTGAATCACTGCGAGCTATCAAAATTTGGCGTAGTTCTAAACGGCATTAGCTCTGCAGAGCTTAAAATTGCAAACAAAATGCTTGAAAGTGGGGTGTTTTTGAATGGTATTATTGCTTCAAATCAAAGGGGTTCAACCTTGCCAGCTTCAAGCATAGATGGCGATTGTCTGATGTTAGGCGGACGCAATATATCGCAATATTCTTTAAAGGACTTAAGATACAAGTGTCAACATTTATTAATAAAAAAATCACATTGTCTTATAAAGCAAGATGCCATTTTGGCTCAAAATATTATGTCATACTCTTCAACAAAAGGTGGTAGAATAAAAATGCGTGCCTTTGTTTTTGACAACAATGTAAAAAACAATTATTGTATTAATGATACAGTCAATCAATTGGTACCAAGCGAAGGGGTAAATAAGTATTACTTATGGGCACTGTTAAATAGCGATATAGTTGGATGGTATATATATAAATGTATTGTTTGCAAGGCAAAGCAAACCATGCACTTCGACAATCCAGTTACATCAAAACTTCCAGTACCAATTGCATCAAAGGAGCAGCAAAATTGTTTTGAAGGCTTAGCAAAAAACATTATATCTTTAAACCAATCCCTAAGCACAAAATCATCTTTTATGATTGACTATATTTTTGAAAGCTTTGCAAAATATCACAAGCCCAAAACACAAAAGGAGGCAAGGCGGGAGTTTGAAGAATTAAAAACTGATACAGACTATGATAAATCCATTCCAGAGATTAACCGTGTTGCAAATTACAATATGGTATTAGCAAAAAAGCTTGAAAAACAAACAGGCTTAAACCTTGAACCAAAGATAACAAAAGTAATAAAAAATTGGTACGAGCATAACTCGGCAGATATTTTAACAGAGCTTGAAAAACAAAACATATTTGTACCAAGCACCATAGGCTTTGATTTTAAACAACTCTTTAATTCCAAAGCCAAAGAATGCCAAGCCCTAGCAACCCAAATCTCTATTTTAGACAAGCAAATAGATGCAATGGTCTATAATCTTTACGGCTTAACAGAGGAGGAGGTGAGGGTTGTGGAGGGGGATTAATAATCCAACTTAAATGTAAATTTTGCCATCTTGTGTTTAATTGTAAGCCCAGTAAAGTTATAAGGTTTGGCTTGCAGATTTTGGTTCAATTGTAAAAGTGTGCAAGCGTAATTAAACTGATTATTAAAGCGGTAAATTATCGTGCTTTTTCCACAGTTTGTCAACTTTTTTACGCTTTAAAAATAATAAAGAATTATATATTCTTGCCCTAGTATTTTGGGGACGGATAACATCCTCAATAAAGCCTCGTTTTGCTGCTGCAAAAGGATTTGAGAACTGAGTTTCGTAATTTTCGACATGGTTTTTCATTTTCATCTCATCCTCGGAGTCCCTTCTAAACAACACTTCTACCGCACCTTTGGAACCCATAACAGCAATTTCGGCATTTGCCCAAGCGTAATTTACATCGCCTTTTAAATGCTTTGAAGACATAACAATATAAGCACCACCATATGCTTTTCGTGTAATTACAGTAACTTTTGGCACTGTAGCCTCGGCATAGGCATATAAGAGTTTTGCCCCGTGCTTAATTATTCCGCCGTATTCTTGATCCCTGCCTGGTAAAAAGCCCGGCACATCAACAAAGCTGATGATTGGTATGTTAAAGCAGTCGCAAAACCTAATGAATCTTGCCGCTTTTTGACTTGCAGCAATATCAAGGCATCCGGCTAAATATAAAGGTTGATTTGCAACTATACCAACTGACAAGCCGCCAATTCTGCCAAAGCCCACGATAATATTTTTTGCATATTCTTTTTTAATTTCAAAAAAGTCGCCATTGTCAAGAACCTTGTCAATGATATTTTGCATGTCATATGGCTTAGTTGAATCTATAGGCACTATATCGTTTAGAGATTCTTCTTTTCTTCTTGGGTCGTCGCCTGTGTTTAAAAAAGGAGTTTCGTCAGTATTAGATAGTGGCAAAAAAGATAATAATCTACGAGTTTCAAAAAGACAGAGCATGTCGTTTTCAAAAGCTAAGTCTGCAACGCCAGTTTTTTTAGTATGAACCCTGCTACCACCAAGATCTTCCTTAGTTATAATTTCATTTGTAACACTTTTGACAACTTCAGGACCAGTAACAAACATGTAAGATGAGTTGTCGACCATAAAGACAAAATCTGTTAAAGCAGGTGAATAAACAGCACCACCGGCACATGGCCCCATGATTAAAGATATTTGTGGAACCACGCCAGACAAATCAACATTTCGCTGAAATATCTCTCCGTAACCACCCAAGGATTTTATACCCTCTTGAATTCTTGCCCCACCTGAGTCGTTTATGCCTATTACCGGCAGTTTTAAAATTTTTGCCTTGTCTAATATTTTGCAAATCTTCTCTGCATTTGTCTCACTAAGACTGCCACCAAGCACAGTAAAGTCCTGACTATATATAAGCACTGGCCTACCCTCAATTGTAGCTTGACCAGTTACAACGCCATCACCTGCAGTACCATATTTATCAAGGCCAAAATCGTAGGAGCGATGCTCAACATACAAATCAAATTCTTCAAAGCTATGCTCATCAACTAAGAGCAATATGCGTTCTCTTGCGGTAAGCTTACCTTTTTCATGCTGTAAATCTATTTTATCAAGCCCTCCGCCCAGCTGAGCCTCCTGTCTGCGTTGAATTAATCTTTCAACTATACTACGCATTTTTGGTGGTAAGAGTTTTGCCGATTCTAAGCTTTGCTCTTCGTGAAATGTGTCAACATTTTGTAATACTTCGTTCATAATATACTACAAATATAAAAATATAAAACAATTAATTATTTTTTTGCACAGTAATAACCTATCAAAGCTGTAATGATTGGTAGACTGTATTCTTTAGAATTTGGATTTACGCAGTACAAGATGCCGCCCCCAAGAGTTAAAAAAACAATAGCAAGCAATAGAAAGTTATTTTCTTTATGCTTTAATTTGCTAGGATTGTCTTTTTCACTTGCCATATGAACTATCGTAAAATATTCTTTATAAAACTAACTAAACCTTTTTCATGTTTTTCATTAAGAACATTCTCAACATTTTCTGCAAAGTAATTGTAAATCATTTCAAGCGGTATTACCGCATTCCATTTGGATTGATTTTTATTAACTACAATATCCCATGGCGAGTTTGTTTTGTGCGACCAGTCGGACAAAACTCCAGCTGGCAGACTACCCCATAATTGAACGGTTTTTTCAATAATTTTATCAACTTTAGGATTTTGCAAGCTAGATATTGAAAGAGTGTAATTTTTTTCAATATTAATTAACTCGTTATATTGTTTGTATATCTTTGGGAATACCGGTCCATATTGCCAAGCCTTAGGTAGTTCGTCAATGTACCTAATCTCTTCTATATCGTTCATTAAGGCAAATCCAATAAATAAATATAGCAATTTTTGAATCTTTGTGTTACCGTACTCAATATTATGCCTTTTACATATAAAGATAATATCTTTTGCTAGATCTGTAGTTTTTATATTTAATTTATGCTTCATAATTAATTAAAAAATGCTGCAAAATAATACAATTATACATTAAATCTAAAGTGAAACACATCGCCATCTTGCACGACATATTCCGCACCCTCAAGCCTTAATCTACCAGCATCCTTTGCACCAGCCTCACCTTGGTAATGGATGTAATCGGGATAAGATATTGTTTCAGCTCTTATAAATCCTTTTTCAAAATCAGTATGAATCACTCCAGCAGCTTGAGGTGCAAGTAAGTTTTTTTTAAGAGTCCAAGCATGTGCCTCTTTTGGCCCTATGGTAAAAAATGTAATTAGATTTAGTATTTCAAAACCTTTTTGAGCTAACATATCAAGACCTGACTTTTTTAAGCCTATTTCCTGTAAAAAAAAGTCTCTTTCTTCTTGAGATTCAATTTGCGCTATCTCGGATTCTATCTTTACCGATATAACTGCAAATTCAGAAGAGTTTTGTTTTGCAAATTCTTCAAGACTTTTAGTAAAGTCGTTGCCAGTTTTAACATCACTCTCACTAACATTTGCTACAAAGATAACTTTTTTTGTAGTTATTAAGTTAAAACCGTTAATAATTTGCTGTTCCTCTTTGTTAAGCTTACTTATAAATGTGTTTGCAAAATTGCCTTGGTTTAAAAAATCCTTTACCTTATTTAGCAAATCAAGTTCTATTGCAATTTTTTTGTCAGTCTTTGCTTTTTTTTCAAGTTTTACAGCTTGTTTTTCAAGGCTTTCTATATCCGCAAGACAAAGCTCTGTATTGATAATCTGTACATCTCTCAAAGGGTCAATTGCACCCTCAACATGAGTTATATCCTTATCTTCAAAGCATCTAACTAGGTGAAAGATTGCGTCCACCTCCCTAATATGCGACAAAAATTTATTACCCAAGCCCTCGCCATTGCTAGCACCTTTTACAAGCCCTGCTATGTCAACAATTTCAATAAAGTTTGGAATAATCTCTGCCGAGCCAGCAATATTGGCTAAACTTACAAGCCTTTCATCACTTATTGCAACCTTACCAGAGTTTGGCTCTATGGTGCAAAAAGGATAGTTTGCAGCCTGTGCAGACTGAGTTTTAGTAATTGCATTAAATAAAGTTGATTTGCCAACATTTGGCAAGCCAACTATTCCACATTTGAGTGACATTGCTTTATGATAAACTTACAAAACTTAATTAAGAGTTAAAGGAGCCTTCTCTTGTATTAAATTTTCAAGCTCTTTAACGGTGATTTCTGTAAAGTTTTTTGCAATTGTATCGTAAATTGTTTCGTAAATTTTGCGTTCCTTAATAATAGATTTTAACTCGTTATTATCAGGATTTTTATAGAACTCCTGCATTAATTCAAAAGGAGATACTCCAACTTTTGAAGATTCTGTGATAAAGAATTCATACATATCCTGCTCCGAAACTTCAGTTGGATTTTTTTCAGCCAACTCCCTTGTAAACAAAGTAAGCATAATATCTTTTTTAGCTAAGGTTCTAATTTCTTTCACTATCTCTTCCTCGGTTTTTCTTTGACCTTCAGGAAGTAATGCGTTGGCTTCTAATTTACTTTTTTTAGACATTTCAACAGCTCTCTGCAAAAATACTTCAGGCACATCAAAGTCTAGTGCTGCTGCAACTAGATCAAGAATATTAGGTCTAATTGCATCCCTAATTAGTCCTTGATAATACTTATCCATGTTTTTTTTGATATCCTCCTTAAATGCCTCGATTGTTTCAAGTTGAGTATTTTTTTTAACCAATTCATCAGTTAATTCTTCAAAACTAACAGCCGATATAGAATTAACCTTTACTTTAAAAACAGCAGGCTTGCCAGCAAGCTCGGCTGAGCCATAGTTTTGAGGAAAGGTAACATGAACATCAAATTCCTCACCTGCTTTGCGACCAATAAGCTGGTCTTCAAAGCCATCAATAAATGTTTTTGAACCTATGATAATATTATGATTGTTTGCAGCACCGCCTTTAAACTCAACCCCATTAATTGAGCCAACAAAGTTAATATCAAGGCTATCATCAGGCTGCGAAGCTCTGTCAATTATAACATCGTATTTTGTAGCATGCTTTTTGCGAAAAGCTTCAACACCCTGCTCTATATCTTTTTGCTCTACTTTTATTTTGTAAGTATTAACAAGAATATTAGATAAATTAATTTCAGGTATTTCAGGAAATAAATCAAAGTCAACCTTGATACTAACATCTCCATTTTTAAGTATTGCATCGTGATCAAAGTTTGCGCGAGGTCTATCAGCAAGTTTAAGACTAAGCTCTGTAACAATTTTTTGAATTTGATTATTAAGAACCTTCTCAAAGCAGTCAACTCTTATTCCGTCCCCGTATTTTTCCTCAACAAGTTTTGAAGGCACATGACCCTTTCTAAAACCTGGGAGATTAATATTTTTGGTAATTTTTACAAATTCTTGACTAAAAAGCTCGTCAATCTGTGCTTTTGTAATGGTAAATTCTATAGTTTTTTCAAGCTTAGAATCCTTGGTAATTGCGTATTCAGCTAGGGATGTCATACAAAAATTAAACAATCAATACTTAATTATAAAGGCTAGGATGTTAAAATATTTTAAATTATTTGCAACAAAAAATCATTTTTATCTTCTTTGGTGCTTAAAATTATACAAAATTACAAGCACCAAAATAGCACTCAAGGTAAAAATTACTAATTCCTTCCACCTATGCCTTTACTTTGTTTTTTACTTTGTTTTTCACTTTGAGGCTGAATAGCTGTTGCTTCATTGTCTTCCCCTTGTAAAAAACCATTATGCTTGCCATCATGCTTGCCTTTTTTATCAACTGGTTTAAAAGCTTGTTGACTTTCATCCCCTTCAAGGCCTCTTCCTCTATTTGTATATAGGTTTTTGATAGTCTGTCGTAATGATAAAGGAAGGTCTTGTTCTTGATATCTATCGTTATATCTTGGATCTATATAGTCAACGGAAAGCACTCTGTTTGATTCTTTAGCTACGCAGGTTGCATTGATTTTCTGAGCATCAGACACATTAAAAAAAGTAAATGGTTTAAATGGCGATGACATGATTGCATTTAAATTATTTAAAGTTGTATTACGCCATGCATCGAATGTTGTAGCGTTGGTAATACCTTCTTTGTTCATAGTAAGAGTGGCAATGGCTTCAGCACTTTTGCCGGTTTGTTTTTCATCAGCTACTTTATCTATTATACCTTTTGCAACAATTGCCTTAGTTTGCTCCTCGGTAAAGATTTCATCGCAGGCAAAAAATCCTTTTTCTTTAATGAATTGTTGACAAAATGCACCATATGTACCACTAGCAAATGTTTTGCCAAATAATACTTCCTGAAAACATTTTGTAATATCATCACTTTCAACTTTAACACCATTGATCTTTAGATTATATTCAGAATTTGTACTAAGTTGCAGCTTATTATTTGCGTAAGTAAATATAATTTGCTTTCCTTGTTTATTAATATCAGCTTTATTGTTTTGATATCCCACGCTATTACCTTTTTCTTCATTCCATTTTAAGGTATCAAATTTATAGTAAAGAGATCTCGTTTGATTATTGTCCGCAGTGGCTGGAATCATATGTATCGTTCTATATTCGTCTTTAATCAAAGCTACATCGTTCCATTTTTTATCCTTAAAAATCGTAATATCATTCACTTTTGCACTAATTAGAGTTGCAGTTGGTGTAACTAAAGTAGTTCTGTTAAAGCATGTGTTTTGCGACAAGCTACAATTTAAAGATTGTGTGTAATTTGAGTTGGTTGTATTAAACTTTTGATAACTTACTTGTATTTCCTTCATCAAGTCAGTCCTATCAAGCTTTGCACCAAGTAAAATTTTGTAAATCTTATCGCCAATTTTAACATCAGAAACTTGCTTTTGATCGATATTAGGATTTTTCATATCTTTAGTTTTTTCAAGAGCATTTATCAGGGCTTCACTAAAAGAGCTTGTAAAATTGACTCGAGGTACAGGCTGACCTGTTACATTACTTTTACCTTCGCAATTGAATCGGTATAAATCTTCTATTTTACCATTTGTACATTGTTGTAAAGTAGCGTTATTTCGCTCACCGTTTTTTAGATAGGGTTCTATTCGATTTACCGAAAATTCTTGTTCTGACGGCAAGAAGCAATCCTTGGAATTGCTCAAGCTAAGAGTTACTTGTTTTAGTTCACCATCATAGCATTGTTTTTGTAATGTATTTAATTCGCCATTAATAACACCGTACATTGTCAAATTAGCTCCGTGTGGGTAATTTTGGTTAGAATTGTCTGTACAACTCAAAGGAGGCTTATGATTCTTTGGGTATCCTAAACTCAATCCTAAACTCAATCCTAAAATAATAGCTGATACGCAAACTGAATAAATGATAACACCTCCACACCGATAGCTTTTATTTTGTGGTAGACAACATAACAAATAACAACATAGCTTCTTGAAACATCCTGTGTCTTGGTCTTCGGAATTTCCGTTATAATGAACATCTTGATCTAATCTGCTGGTTTCAGGATTAAGTTGTGTTGCAGAATCATCGAAAGTACTAGCTTCTCTTTCTTCAATTCTATCAGAATTAGCATTATTTGGTCCTATTTTCACAGTTTGCCACCCTTCAATAAGATTTTGGTTCGATTGATTTTGAATTAATGGATTGTTAGTCTTTTGTGTTTTATCTTTTTCATGCAAAAGCGTTGATTTTTCTAAGAGTTGTAAGTTCTTTAGTCTAATTAAATTAATGTTGGTAAAAGTTTCTTGGAACATTAAAAGGAAAATATTGTTTTGTTGGAGGATGATTGTCCCAAAATCTTTTATATTAGTTTCATGATTTTTTAAAATGTATTGTTCCAATACCCTATAGTTGTATTTCCAAAGTGTGAATATCAAATCTTTTCGTTCAACTAATTCTTCCATAGTTAAAGGCTTTTTTTGTTTAAAATATTTAATTTCAAGATTGTTTTTTTGGATTACCGCTTCAAGATCTATCTTTAGTTGTGCAAGGCTATCATTTTGATAGTTATTTTGGTCTTGGTTGTTTCTTATAAACCCTTCCTCTTTATCCTCTTCCTCGATAATATTATCTCGTAAAGTAGAATTTTTGTCCCCCACTACTTCATGAGTTTTAGAATGTTCAATTGCTGCAAGATGGTTTGAGTTTTGTTGACCATGTGCAGAAGAATTCGGCGATTCGCTTCTGATATCATGTGCATCAACTTTTTCATGCAAAAGCGTTGATTTTTCTAAGAGTTGTAAGTTCTTTAGTTTAATTACATTAATGTTGATACAAGCTTCTTGGAACATTGAAAAGAAAGTAAGGTTTTGTTGGAGGATTGTCCTAAAATCTTTTATATTAGTTTCATGATTTTGTAAAATGCATTGTTCCCATACCCTATTGTTGTATTGCCAAAGTGGGAATATCAAAGCTTTTTGTGCAACTAATTCTTCCATAGTTGAAGGCTTTTTTTGTTTAAAATATTCAATTTCAAGATTGTTTTTTTGGATTAGATATTTAAGATCTATCTTTAGTTTTGGAAGGCTATAATTTTGATAGTTATTTTGGTCTTGGGTTTTTCTTATACCCTCTGCCTCTTTAACCTTTGCCCCTTTAACCTCTTCATCGAGAACGATAATATGATTATATCGTGAAGTAGAATGTGTGAAGTTCCCTAATTGATTAGTTTTAGAATGTTCAATTGTTGCAAATAGATGGTTTGAGTTTTGTTGACCCTGTGCATAAGAATTCGGCGATTCTCTTCCGATATACTGTGCATTAGTAAGATGAGTATCAAGTTGAATAGATTGCAGATGTATTGTTTGATATTGATTATAGTTTTCGACTGTGGTTTTTCCTGTAATTCCTGCTCTGAACTCAGATTCGATGGTATAGTTATTTTTGTATTCTTCGATTCCATTTGTGTCTTCATTCTTATAATCTTCATTCATCTAAAATAATTAAAAAATAATCCTTAAAATTAATGTGTATTTAAATAATCCCCTAAGGGAATTAACAAAAAAAGAATGTGAGTAGATAAATCTTTGTCAAGTGTTTTTTTAAAAATTAGCAAAAAAAACTTGACATTAGGTTTTTGCAATAACTTACTTTTGCAATAGTTGTAAGTATAACTATTGTTTATTAGGGGCTTGGATTAATTTTTGTTATAATAAAAAATGACTAAATCGCAAAGTGTAAAACACGAAATTAACAGAGTATCATCAACTGACGAAATTCTTAAGGAAATTAGAGAGAGGCTTAAAAAAAAGAATGAAATTCAAAACCAAAATCAAGCAGAGCCTGCAAAATCTAAGGTTATACAATATCCAAGCGAGGCTATAGTGCATAAAAGACAAGAGGAACAGGAACAGCATTTTGAAGAGGACAACCTTGCCGACTACGATACTTTTGAGGACGAGGAAGCTACCCCTAGTGTTAAAAATCAAGAAGAAGAGACGGAAGCAAAAAACATTATGCAAAATACATATAAAAGATTTGGCGATACAAACGGTGGCAAACTTAATCAGCAATTACAAAACAACAATCAGCAAGCTGTTGAAAGCCAAAACAATACACAAAAACAAATAAAAGCTAAAACCAACAATACAGACTATCAGGATGGTCTTAACGAAAAACTATCCAGCACAGCAGGCATGCTTGATAGCGACACTTATCACTCAATTTCAAAAAGACTTGACGATGCAATATCTCACTTTGACTCAATTGCCCACCACAGGGTTGAGCCTGTTAGCATAAGTAAGGATTATTCTGAATATGCAAATTCAAGCCAGTTTAGAAGCGGCTTTACCATGGAAGACTTAGCTATTGAAGCAATGCTGCCAATGATTAAACAATGGATTGATAAAAATCTTGAAACTATCGTTACTGATATAGTTCAGCAGGAAATTCAAGCAATGTTTGCAAAACGCAAACAGGATATTGAAAATAAAAATTCAAACACTAAATAGTATTTTATTTTTTTTGTATTTTCTATATTATTATAACAAAATTTATGTATTTTAATAAACTTGCAACTTTTGTTGGTATTGCCTCTTTAGCGGTAGGCTCTGCTTTTGCAGCTAACACTCAAGGCGGTATGCCAACCCCTGCTGACTTTGAAAAAGCTTTTTCCTTTTACTACGGCGACTACGAGGCAAGCCCTTTTACTGGTAAGGTGTCAGTTTTTAATTGGAACTCTGATGAAGGTATTAAAAGACTTGAAAGAAGCAAATTTAAAGGCGACTTTTATAGACTAGCTCATCACTTTAAACCTCAGGCTTTTCCTTCAACCTGCGGTATTGCAACTGCTGTTAATGTTGTATCTGCTATTTACGAAATTAACGATAAGGATTTTCCTTTAATTCTTTCAGTCCCCATCAAAATAGGTGACAAAACCTACGGTCTTGACTACAAATTGCTTAACGAGGATAACTTTTTGAACGAAACTACCGACAAAATTATCGACAGAAGAGCAATAAAAATGCAGGCTCGCCACAACAAAACTAACCAGTTTTCTGGGGGTATTGATATGGAGGAGTTAAAGCAGGTTCTTGCAACCTACAAGATTAAATCAAGCGTAACTCAGGTTAAAGAATTTAGCGACGCTGCTGTTGATGAATTTAGAACTTTATTAAAAAACACTTTAAATTCTAAAGATAAGTTTGTTATAGCAAACTTCAACAGAGCTTATCAAAACATTATGGTTGGTGGACATTTTTCGCCGATTGTTGCTTTTGATGAGGAGAGTGACTCTATTATGATTCTTGATGTTGCTGCACACAAAAATCCTTGGATATGGATTGGTCTTAGCGACTTTTACCACGCAATGAACAGTGCAACATACTCAGGCAAGGACAACAGAGGCTACATGGTTATTGACACAAAAATAGGCAAATAATCAATACTAACATTCCATTTACACATGGTACAAATAACCGACTTACCGCTCATCAGCGGTGAGTACAGAGAAAACTTCGATTTATCTAAGGCATCTTGGTTTGGCTGTGGCGGCTGTGCCGATGTTTTGTTTAAACCAAAAGACGAAGATGATCTTTCTAATTTCTTATCCTTAGTGGATAAATCAATACCTATAATGGTTCTTGGTGCAATGTCTAACACTTTAGTTAGGGATTCTGGATTTAGAGGCGTTGTAATAAAGCTAGGCAGAGCCTTTACCGAAATTAAGATACAAAATAACATACTAAGTGCTGGTGCTAGCGTGCTTGATGTGAATATTGCAAATTTTGCCTGCCAAAATTCCATAACTGGTTTTGAATTTTTAATAGGCGTCCCCGGTACAATAGGCGGCAATGTGGTGATGAACGCTGGATGCTATGGCGGTGAGATATCGCAAATTTTTTCCTCCTGTGTAGGATTTAGCCTTAAAACAGGTGAGTATAAAATTTTTACAAAGCAAAATGCAGGCTTTGCCTATAGATCATCCAAAATTAAAGATATCGTTATAACAAAGGTCGATTTTTTTTGCAACAACGGCGAGCAATCACAAATTGAACTAAAAGTACAGGAAATAAATCTTAAAAGAGAGCAGGCTCAACCCCTCAAGCAAAAAACCTGCGGTAGCACATTTACAAACCCCCCTATAAGCAATTTAAACCCCGATGGCAAGAAGGCTTGGGAGTTTGTAAAAAGCGTAATACCAGAAGGATATAAGATTGGCGGGGCGTTTTTTTCACCAAAGCATTACAACTTTATCATCAACGATGGCACGGCAAAGGCAAGCGATATAGAAACACTAGGCGAAACCGCAAGACTAAGAGTGCTTGAAAAACACGGCATAAACCTTGAATGGGAGATTAAGATTGTGGGGTAGGTGCGTCCTATTTGTTATATTGTAACAACAATTATATATTGACTTTTTTTAAAACAAATATACTTTTAACTAGTTTTTGTTATAATTTTTTGTTTACCATTACTTAAAGTATAAAACATGGACACTCAGGAAGGAAAGATTCTATCTTTTTCCGTAACTAACTACTCTTCTTTTAAACACAAGACTACTATTGATTTTGAATTTAAAAAAAATAGTCAAAATACAAAAAATAAAATAAGATACATTAAACAATCTGGAAAAAAGTTACTACCTGTTATTGGAATCTATGGCAAAAATGCTTCCGGTTTTAAGATTTAAAATAGAGACTAATTGTAAAATATATTGAATTTAAGAATTTATTTTGTAAAATCTTTTTTGTTAGTAAATTTTGCATTTGTGTAGATGTTTTGAATTATGTCTTTTAAGTCCTTTGGTACTTATACTGTTTTAGCTCAGGATTGTAGCGATGCCGAGTTAAAAAACAATCCAATCGTTATTACAACATTTTACAATTTTGCAGAGCTAAGCGACCCATTTTTAATGCGGGACAGATTAAAAGCTTTCTGCCTTTCAAAATCAATCTATGGCACTATACTTCTTGGTACTGAGGGTTTAAATTCAACCATTTCAGGCTCAAGGGAGGCTATAGATAGCTTTTACCAATTTTACTCTGAATTAAAAGAATTTAACACAAGTGTAACAGATTTTAGGGAAACCTACTACAAAACTCACCCCTTTAGCAAGCTTAAGGTTAGAGTAAAAAGAGAGATTGTAACATCAAAAAATTCAAGCTTAAGCTGCAATCCGGGTCAATACATTGAACCTGAGGAATGGGATAGCTTTATTAAAAGAGAGGATGTGATTTTAATTGACACAAGAAACGATTACGAATACCAAATTGGTGCTTTTGAAGGCTCTGTCAATCCTGACATAGAAAACTTTCGTGATTTTAACCAATGGTTTGCAGCTAACAAAGAGAGTTTTAAAAACAAAAAAGTTGCAATGTTTTGCACTGGTGGTATAAGATGCGAAAAATCAACAACATTTGCACACGAAATAGGCATGGAGTCCTACCACCTTAAGGGCGGGATTATTTCTTATTTTATCAAAACAAAGAATAAAAACGATGCTTGGAAGGGCAAATGTTTTGTTTTTGACGACAGGGTTGTAATAGATCCTAGCCTTAGTCTTGATTGTAACTAATTTTAATCTAATTATTTAATATCACAAAATGCTTAATGTTATATTATTTGGTGCCCCTGGGTCTGGCAAGGGCACTCAGGCAAGTCGTATTATCGACAAATATAAACTTGTTGACATTACCCCCGGTAATTTACTTAGGGACTGCATTAAAAATCCTGAGCATAAATATTACTTAGAAGTAAAATCTAAAATGGATGCCGGTCAACTTGTTGACATTGAAATTATAAAATTAATTATTCAGGATAAGTTTGAGTCTTCTTTGGTAAAGGAGGGCTTTAATGGATTTTTGTTTGATGGCTTTCCTCGTAGTAAGGAGCAAGATTTGTTTTTAGAAGAACTGCTGCAAAAACATAATTTAAAAATTAACATTGCAATTTTATTGGATGTAAAACTTGAAAGCCTTGTCGACAGAATAGTCAACCGCTTTACCTGCCTTGATTGCGGTGAGGTTTATAACTTAAAAACCAAAAATACAAAACAAGATGGAATATGCGATAGATGTGGTTCCGTAAATTTTAGTAAAAGATCCGATGATAATGAAGAGACTATCAAAAAACGCTTTGATGTTTTTGTCGAATCTTCAATAGATGTAATAAACACATATAAGGCAAAAGGTGCTTTGCAAGTGCTCGATGCCCAAAAGGATATTGAAGCCGTGTCGCAGGAAATAGAGTTGCTATTTAACAAATTTTAATAAATATTTAAAAAAGAATTGAATATTAGTTTTTAAAGTTTAAAATACATTTCTAGTTTTTAAAGTCAATTTGTTGGCTATTTCTGGATAAATATTGTTTGTAAGTAGAAGTAATTTAAAGTAATTATATGTCTAATTTAGATTTTTCAAAAGCTTTTGAAGGCGTTAGTAGGGCAGTTTTTGGCACCTCGGCTGCAAAAAAAATTAAAAAAACTGGCTTTACACCATGCTCAATTTATAACAATGGCGAAGTTATTCATTTTGCCGTTGACTCAAGACTTGCAAATAAACTTGTAGATTTTGTATCTATCAAAACAAAGGTTCTTTCTTTTGATATCGGTGGTAAAACTCACAAAAGCCTTATTAAGCAAATTGCCTTTAATCCTGTCACTTCAAAGGTTGATTGTATTGAATTTGTTTCTTGCGATGATAAAAAGGAGGTTCAAGTTTTAATCCCTCTTAACATCAAAGGTAAATCTATATCACCTGGTATTAAAAGAAACGGAAAAGTAAACATCATTAAATACGAAATTCCAACTATTTGCAATGTAAATGCTATACCTGAAGAAATTGTCGTTGATATATCAACTTTTGGTCTTGGTAAAACATTTACTTCTAAATCATTAACTCTTCCAGAGGGTTGTAAAACTCTTAGCGACTTTCCAATTCTTAGTATCATAGGTAGAGGTAAAAAAGATGCTGAAGAAGAGCAAGCTGCCGCTGCATCAACTCCTGAAAAAAAATAATATTCTATTTAAAAATTTATTGTATCATAATTTATGTCAAAATTTGCTATAGTTGCAACCGGTGGTAAGCAATACAAAGTATCTGTGAACGATGTTATTACAGTTGAAAAGCTTGAAATTACAGAGGGTCAAAAAATTACTCTTAAAGCAATAGCTGTGTTTGGTGAAGATTTAAAAGTAGAATCTTTTGGTGGTGAGGTTGAGGCTGAATTCGTTGCTCACGAAAAAGATAAGAAAAAAATTATCTTTAAAAAGGAAAGAAGAACAACTCACAAAAAAAAGACAGGTCACAGACAAAAACTTACTACAATTAAAATCTTAGGTATTAAAAAAGCTTAACATTGTATCCTTCAAAATGAGCAATAAAAAGATTTTTTATTTAGTTCAAAAAGGAACAACAAACTACATTACATGCAAAAAAGGCTTCTCTTGGAGTCTTTTTTTTGCCTCTTGGTCTGCCTTTCCATTCTTTACAAGAAGAATGTTTAAAACTGGCATCCTCGTTACAATATTCTTTTTAGTCTACGCAATCAACACTTATTTTTATATTAAAGGCTATATTGAACACTTTAAAACAATTAAACTCGAGGGTAACGAAAGTGTTGAAGCAATAAAGCAAGCTGTGCATTTTGAATCATTCTTTTCCAAGATGCAATCATGGCTTGACCTAATTGCCCTAGCCATGTCGATCATTGCAGGGGCATTTACCGACAAGTTTATCACCAAACGCCTTTGCAGAAAGGGGGAATGGACAATATCAGCCGAAGACCCTCAAACTCTTGAAAAGGTAAAAAAATGGATATGAAAACATTTGATATAATCATAATAGGTTGTGGCTTTAACGGTCTACTATGTGCCGACTACCTAAGCGACCTAGGTTTAAACATTTGCATTGTTGACAAAAACACAGATTTGGAAGCAGGCTTTGTCAAAGACCAAAGAACTATAGCCCTTTCATCCGTCAGTAAAAGTATTTTTGAAGAATTAAATATCTTTCAAAAAATCAAAGATTTTGGAATTATTGACTACATTTATACCTTTGAAAAATCTACAAAACCAATTCTAGAATTTTCATCAAAACAAAATTCTGGCAAGCCAATTGGTTATATTGTAAGAGGCTTTGAGCTTATGCAAAAACTCTATTCTTCAATTGCAAACAAGCAAAATATAACTATCAAAACAGGATTTGAAATATCAAGTCTTACCCACGACAATAACTTTGCATTTATAAACGGCGATATAAAAGCAAGGCTCGCCTTAGTATGCGATGGTCGAAACTCTTTTTGTGCCAAGCTACTTAACAACACAAAATACTGCATTGATTACAATCAAAAAGCATTAAGCTTTGTTATTGAGCACTCAGGCGAGCATAAAAATATAGCAACAGAACAATTTACCACACAGGGGCCATTTGCAACCCTACCTTTGAGCAATCCACATCAAAGCGGAGTTGTTTGGTCGTTAAATGAGCCAATTGCTAGCTTTGTTAAATCAATGCCAAAGCAAAAACTAATAATATTTGTGAATGAGGAGATTAAAAGAATGCAAAATCTCAAATCCTGCACCAATATTATTACCGATGTTAAGGATTATAATCTATCAATCTCACTTTTAAGACATAGAAATATAGGTAGATTTTATTTTATTGGCGACGCCTATAATGCAATACATCCGGTAGCTGGGCAGGCCTTTAATATGAGCTTAAAAGATATTATAATTTTAAAACAAGAATTGCAAAAATCAATATCCCTAGGTCTTGACATAGGTTTGCAGGCTGGGCTGAGTAAAGTTAGTATGTCGTGCATTAAGCATCATGCAATTTTAAATCTTTCAACCCATTTTTTAGTCAAGCTTTACTCAAATCAAAGTCTTTGTTTAAAGCTTTTGCGAACCTTTGGACTTGGCATTTTTAGCGAGATAGATTTTTTAAAAAACCTTTCAGTCGGCGTTGCAAGTGGTAATTAGTTTTTAATAGCAATGCCAGTTAAAAAAACCATTATCAAAACAATCAAGTGCACTCCAATGCAGGCGGTAGAGGTAATACTAAACATCGGCTCCTACCCAAGCTTTGTGCCTTGGTGTACGGCGGTAACATTAACATCTAAGCCAATTAATGTTTTAATAAAAGACAAGCTAACTCAATCTTCAATACTAAGCTTTGGTTACAAGTTGTTTGATATATCTTTTAAATCGGTTAATGAACTACAAATTCTAACCGACAACTCTTACAAGATAACAACCACGGCAAATCAAAAACCTTTTAAATACCTCAATAACACTTGGCAGTTAAGTGACAACAAAGATGGTCAAACAATAATAATCTTTAACATTGAATATGAGCTTAGCAATTTACTGCTACAAAAAGCCTCAACACTTTACATCAACAAAGTAGCAGAGGATATAGTTAAAGCCTTTGAAAATAAAATATTAAAATAATATTCAACTGCAGATTGTCCTAAAAACATTACATTAATCATAATTTATTGATAGAGGTGGCAATGCCGTATCCTGTTGTTTGTAGCAATGTTCTAACTTGTGGGTTGGAGCCTAGGATGTGAGTTTTTTTATAAACCTCAAGCATTTCATTCATTTCATTTTTTGAAAAGGCTGTATGTGAAAGATCAAATCTTGGTCGGTGGTCTTCAATGTCGCAAAGTAGTAAATCTTTTGGGCAGCTTGGCATGTTTTTTATTTCTTGTATAAATTCATTAAAAACATTATAAGATTTTACAAACTCAGCATAAAGTGTGTCATCTTTTATCCATTTTCTTGCCTCTTCTAAATCGCAGCCTTGCCATATCGCGGTATATTGATTTACAAAGTCCTTAACAAATGGATTATTGATATTTTGCTTTATTTGATTCCTTGATTCCACTGGCAAATCATTCCAATACAACATCTCTGGATGAAAATGCATCTTATTGTGTATAGCACTCTGCGTAATAGCTCTTTGACTTTTAATATCAAACTTCTCTAAGTTATTTTGCTCTTTAGATCTTGACCCATAATGTGAATTGTCTTTAGCGAATTGAAAAACTTTCTCTTTGTTAAAAAAGTTTGTATATCTAGGCTCCTCTTGAATACTTATTTGCTTTGTTGAAAGTATGTCAAATATTTTTTCAAAAATCGGTATAGCCTTGTAAATATCTGTTATTTTAGCCCTTGGTGAGTTTTGTAGTGTTTTATTGAAATAATTGCAGTACTCTTGGGATTCTATGTATTCAATTGCCTGCCTCCCTTGAATCGTTCTTTCATAAGGCACATCTATAACAATTGTTCCAATCCTTGAATGTAGATTAGCACCGTTTCTGTCTTTTGTTGAACCTGCACCTTCAAAAAAACTCTTTTTATCCTTTGCATCTTTATCTTTATTGTATTCGTGTAGCAATTCTTGAATGTTCATCTTCATTAACAAAGTACCAACATAAGTTATCCTCTGGATGCTATCACTACCAGCTAACATTATCTTGTCAGCTGAGTGTATAATATTTTCTATTGTGCCATCAGGCATAAAATCCTCAATAAGTGCAGTTATTTTAATATTACTTAAGTTATTTTCTTGTAGAATACTCCTCAATATCATTACTTCATCTGCTACAGTGCAGTCTGCAATTATCATTTGGGGCATAAAGTTTTTACCAAAAAACTCTTGTATCTGCCTTATTTCTGTAAGTCTGCTTTTAATTTTATCAAGACCTTCCTGCGATTTTAAATCATCGGAACTAATACGAATCTGTAAAGGTAAGCCGCATAATGGAATTGTTTCTGGATTTTTATTAACCCCTTCTCTCTCCATTTCTTTTGCAATTATATTTAATTTAGCATAGATTTCGATTTCTTGTTTTCTATCGGATTCTTGATTTTCCTTCTTTAAAAGGTTAGACTCAAATATATTTTTCAAAATACCACATAGTTCATCAATTTGCATTATAGTATGATTTTGGTATTCTTCTATTCCATTTTGCAAATGTCCGCTACGCATGCTTTGCAAAAAAGCATATGTTAACATATATTTTTGTTCTTGGGGGTGTCTATCAAAGTCCGAGCAAATCCAAGAGCCAGCTAAAAACAAATTGTTAATGTTTGTGGATTGTGAAATGAGACGGTAATAATACTCTCCTTCATCCCACAGATTTGGCTTTGATTGATACAAAATATTTGTTGGATGGGCTGTAAAAACCAGTCTTGCGTATTGTATTGGATTTTGCGATAGTATCTTTTGTTGCAATTTTTGATGACAAAGATTTATCAAGTTGTTACTTGAATTGGAACTTGATAACAATTCTAAGCATGTACCACTTTGCTTTAATGCTTGCTTTAATACTTTTGGTTGTAACAAATTTTGTGTATATTTTTGCATATTATATCTTATAAATTAGATTGAATTGCATAATCATTTAGCTATAAAGTCAAATAAATTATATATAAAGATGTAATTTATGAATAAAATAATCTTGCTAATAACTTAAAAATGCCTGAAACTCAAAAGTATTTTGACTTGTATTTTTACACTAATATATTTAAGCTATGTAAGTAAGGTACAAAATTTGTAAAAACAAAAGTCTCATTAGCCACAAAAATTATGATAAACACACTCTACACAAACGATAACCTCTTTATTTTACATGGTTTAAATAGCGATTCTGTCGATTTAATATATCTTGACCCACCATTTAACTCTAAGCGAACATACTCAGCCCCAATAGGTTCAAAAGCTGCTGGTAGTAGCTTTAAAGATATGTGGACATGGCAGGATGTTAATGAAGAATTTTTAGAAAGCATGGCAAAAAATCACCCTTTGTTAGTAAGGTTTATACAAACAATTGAAAATTTGCATGGCAAGCCAATGATGGCTTATATTACCTACATGGCACAAAGGGTTGTAGAGCTACACAGAGTATTAAAAAACACAGGCTCACTTTACTTACACTGCGACACAACTGCAAGCCATTATATTAAAGGCATGCTGGATTATATTTTTGGTAAGGAAAATTTTAGAAACGAAATTGTTTGGTGTTACACTGGTCCCTCCAGAGCCTCAAAAAACTTTCCTCGCAAACACGATATAATATTAAGATATTCCAAAACCGAGGACTATCCTTTTTATCAGGATGCTATAAAAATTCCCTATAAAAGACTAACAACTGGTAAAACAAATTCAATCTTTAAAGATGATTACGATCTTGACCCAAGGGGTAAAATTCCAGAAGACTGGTGGCGAGACATTCCATCTGGCGGTAATATATCACCAAAGGAACGCACGGGCTATCCAACACAAAAGCCACTTGCCTTGTTGCATCGCATAATAAAAGCCTCTTCAAAGGAGGGGGATGTTGTTTTAGACCCTTTTTGTGGGTGTGCTACAACCTGCGTTGCGGCTCAACAATTAGGGCGTAAATGGATTGGTATTGATATTGAAACTAAGGCTGTTGAAATTTTAATTGAAAGATTAAGTGATGATGCTGGGCTTTTTACAAATTTTATTCACCGTACCGATGTACCTAAAAGAACCGATTTAGAATACACGCTGCCAACAAAAAGTATTAAAGAGAGGCTTTTTATAGAGCAAGAGGCAATTTGTGCTGGTTGCCAAAGAGTTTTTGAAATAAGAGATTTTGAAATTGACCACATCATTCCCAAGTCCAAAGGGGGTGGTGATTATTACGAAAATTACCAATTATTATGCTCAAGTTGTAATCGTATAAAGGGTGATAGGCCTATGGAATATTTAAGGATGAAGGTTAAGGCAATTCAACGCATATTAACCGAAAAACTAACATTTGGGGATTGATAAATATATTTACTATGACAATAACAAACACACTCTACACAAACGATAACCTCTTTATTTTACATGGTTTAAATAGTGATTCTGTCGATTTAATATATCTTGACCCACCATTTAACTCTAAGCGAACATACTCAGCACCAGTTGGTAGCAAATCTGCTGGAGCAAGCTTTAAAGATATGTGGACATGGCAGGATGTTAATGATGCTTATCTTGATAAGTTGATTGAAAAATATCCATCGCTAGTAAGATTTATTCAGTCAATAGAACAAATTCACAGCAAGGGAATGATGGCATATATTACCTACATGACTCAAAGAATTATTGAGATGCACAGAATACTAAAAGACACAGGCTCTATTTACCTGCACTGCGACCCTACGGCAAGTCACTATCTAAAAATCATCTTGGATGAGATTTTTGGTAGAAAAAACTTTTTAAATGAAATTATGTGGAGTTACAGCACGGGCGGAATAAGTAAAAAACATTATGCCAGAAAGCATGATATTATTTTTTTCTATTCCAAATCTGCAAATTATTTTTTTAATCTACCAAAAGTTGAAACAAGAGATGCAAAGCGATTTAATTTAAATGATGAAGATGGAAGAAAATATTATGAAAAAGCAGGGAATCGATATTATCTTGATAATGGTGTTGCAGTTAGAGATGTGTGGGACATTCATCCTATTAGAAATACTTCTAAGGAACGCACGGGCTATCCAACACAAAAACCACTTGCCTTGTTGCATCGCATAATAAAAGCCTCTTCAAAGGAGGGGGATGTTGTTTTAGACCCTTTTTGTGGGTGCGCTACAACCTGCGTTGCAGCTCAACAACTGGGGCGTAAATGGATTGGTGTAGATATTGAAAAACAAGCCGCAATGGTTTTAATTGAAAGGCTTGAAAAGGACGGAAACATAGATGATGCCTTAAGTTTTATACAAAAAGACATTGATTTTATTCACAGAACTGACATACCGCAAAGAACAGATATAGAAATACAGCCAATAACACAATCTGTTAAAGAAAGACTCTTTGCAGAGCAAAGAGGTTGCTGTAATGCATGTAATAATCAGATGCGAATTGTTGATTTTGAAGTTGACCATGTCATTCCTAAGTCCAAGGGGGGTGGTGATTATTACGAGAATTATCAGCTTTTATGTGGCAATTGCAACCGAATAAAAGGCGATAGACCAATGGAGTATTTAAGAACCAAGATTAAAACTAGGGAAGCATTAATGCAAAATAAACTAACATTTGGAGAGTAGAGAGCTTATTATGGTTTTTAAAAATTATTTTGTTAAATGTAGGCTATATAAATTCTAATAAGTTTATCTTGTATTTAAATAATACAATTTTAGAATAGCATTTAGATTGGTATACTTGATAATAACTTTTTTATTGTAATTTTTGTATAAATTTTTATGAAAAAAATTTTTGCAATTTGCTTAGCTGTTTCAACAATTTCGGGCTCTTGTTTTGCAAACGATGCAAAGCCAAATGAATTTTGGTGGCCAAATATTGTCAACTTAAAACCACTGCGTTACGGACTAAGCGAGAACAATCCTTACGGGGCAAAATTTAATTATGCAAAAGAATTTGCAAAGCTAAACATTGAGGATGTAAAAAAAGATATTAACAAAGTTTTAACAACATCGCAAGATTGGTGGCCTGCCGACTATGGTAATTATGGTCCATTTTTTATTCGTATGGCTTGGCATAGTGCAGGCACATATCGTAGCATTGATGGCAGAGGTGGTGCAGGTGGTGGTCAGCAACGCTTTGAACCTTTAAACTCTTGGCCGGACAATGCAAACTTGGATAAGGCTCGCAGATTATTATGGCCTGTCAAGCAAAAATATGGCAAAAGTTTATCTTGGGCGGATTTAATGATTTTAGCTGGCAATGTATCTCTTGAGTCAATGGGTTTTAAAACAATTGGCTTTGCTGGTGGTAGGCAAGACGACTGGGAGGCTGAGATTGTAAATTGGGGACCAGAGAACGCATTTATGCAAGCTAAAAGAAAAGACTCATCGGGTAAGCTCCAAGGTGCATCCGGTGCAACAACAATGGGTTTAATTTATGTCAATCCTGAAGGCCCCAGCGGCAGCGGTGATGTTATGGGAGCTGCAAAAGAGATTAGGGAGACTTTTGGTCGCATGGCGATGAACGACGAAGAAACAGTTGCATTAATAGCTGGAGGTCATAGCTTTGGTAAAAATCATGGAGCTCACAAGCCATCAGATTGCATAGGTCAAGAGCCAGCTGCAGCAGGCATTGAAGATCAAGGCCTTGGCTGGAAAAACAAATGCGGCACAGGCAGTGGCAAGGATACAGTTACAAGCGGACTTGAAGGATCATGGACAACAACACCAACTCAATGGTCACTTAATTATCTAAAAGGCTTACTTGAAAACAACTGGATTAAAACAAAAAGCCCAGCTGGGGCAATACAATACATTCCTAGTAATACTAAAATTTTAGCACCAAGTGCACATGATGCTTCGCAAAAGGTTCAACCTGTTATGCTTGTAACCGACATAGCTCTTAAAACTGACCCAGAGTATTTGAAAATTTGCCAAAGGTTTTTAAAAAATCCGCAGGAATTTGAAGCTGCCTTTGCAAGGGCTTGGTTTAAACTAACTCACAGAGACATGGGTCCTTCCGCAGGATACCTTGGTAAGGATGTGCCAAAGGAATCTTTTATTTGGCAAGATCCTCTTTCCAAGCCAAATTATAAACCAATTACCCAAGGTGATGTTGAAAATTTAAAAATAATGATTACAAAATCTAAAATAGATAATGCCTTGTTAGTAAAAGCTGCTTGGGCTGGTGCATCTACCTATCGTAAAACAGATATGCGTGGCGGTATAAACGGTGCAAGACTGCGTTTTGAACCTCAGTTAAACTGGAAGGTTAACAATCCTCAGGAGTTATCAAAAACAATTGCTGTCTTGGAAGATGTTAGAATTAAATTCAACAAAACACTAAAAGGCGGTAAGCAGGTTTCGTTTGCTGATGTTATTGTTCTTGCGGGTGGCGTTGCAATTGAAAAAGCAGCAAAAGATGCAGGCATTATTGTAAAAGTGCCTTTTGCAATTGGCAGAGTTGATGCTACAATTGAGCAAACCGATATTAAGTCCTTTGCTTTACTTGAGCCAAAATACGATGGGTTTAGAAATTACCATGAAAAAAATTCCGATACATCACCTATTGATGGATTGATTGAAAAAGCCTACATGCTAAACCTTACCATACCAGAGATGACAGTTTTGATTGGAGGGCTAAGAGTGATTAACACAAACTTTGATGGCTCTTTGGACGGTGTGCTTACAAAAACACCGGGTAAGCTTAATAATGACTTTTTTATCAACCTACTCGACAACTCAACTAAGTGGGTAAAGCTTAGTGAAAACGGTCTATATAAGGGTGTTGACATCGCGACAAATGAGCAAAAATGGACTGCTACACCTGTTGACTTAGTTTTTAGTTCAAGCTCGGAGCTGCGTGCCGTTGCAGAGGTTTATGCATCGCAAGATGGTAAGCAAAAATTTGTTGATGACTTTGTTAAGGCATGGGTAAAAGTTATGAATAACGACAGATTTTAGTTTGACACAGGGTTTAGTTGTGCTTTAAATTTAAATCATTATCTTTACTAGCTCAATGTAACCCTAAAGAATTAAGATAAAAATACTTCAGCAAAAACTACTGCAAACACTAACTTTTGGATAGCAAATGAAGCCTTTAAGCTCTTTATACATAATGTAAAATAACAAATTGTCTTGCATTAAAGTAAGTATTATTTTACACATATCAAAATTATATCTTGTGTTTTTTTTATTAAAATGGCAACAATTACAAAAACATCACCCTTTGCAAAGCTTGCAAATGATGAACTTGATTTACAAACTAAGTCAAATCCAAACTTGTTTCAAAGCCTAGGCTTTGAGGCGATGACAACAAACATAGGGCTTTACAAACACAAGGACGACCTGCTTGTTATACATTTTGCAAAATCTGCCGATGTTGCGGGAATCTTTACCCTCTCTAAAATGGCAAGCGATCCTGTGCTTTGGTGTAAAAATGCAATAAATAAATCAGGCTTTAAGGCTAGGGTGTTGATAGTCAACTCTGGCTGCTCAAACACATACACGGGTGAAGATGGAATAAAGATTATTCATGCCGCAACAAAGCAAGCTGCTGAGTACTTTGGTTGCAATCAAGAGGAGGTTTTAGTATCCTCAACTGGGGTAATAGGCAAGGCTTTTGACCCTAGTCTTATACCAAGTGCAATATTAAAATTTAATGAAGCAAAATTTACGCCAAGCTCTAAAAACGATTATCTTAAAATGGTTAAGGCGACTGAAACAACTGACACATTTAGTAAAATCTACTCGCAAAAAGCAAAGATTGCAAAGGTTTTAAATCCTAAAAGCGAGCTAGATTATGCCGACATAACCATTACAGGCATTATTAAGGGTAGTGGCATGATAGAGCCCAACATGGCAACAATGCTAGGCTATATTTTTACCGATGCAAGCATTGAAGGCTCAATTTTACAGCAAATGTTTAATGAGTTTAAGGATGATACATTTAATGCAATTACCGTTGATAGCGATGCTTCAACAAGCGATACCGTGCTTGCCTTTGCAAGTGGGCAGGTAGCTCACTTAAAGCCAAAGAACCAAGACGATACTCTACTTAATAACTTTAAACAAGCATTAAAAGATGTTATGCTAAACCTTGCAAAGCTTGTTGTTATGGACGGCGAAGGGGCAAGTAAGTTTATTACAATAGAGGTTCAAAAATCGCAAAGCTACAAGCAGGCAAAAATAATTGGCAAGGCAATAGCAAACTCTCCCCTTGTTAAAACCGCAATAGCTGGGGGCGATGCAAACTGGGGTAGAATTGCAATGGCAATAGGCAAAACTCTTGAGGATGTAAAAAGAGAGGATGTTGAAATTTACATGGGCGGCATCTTGCTTGCTAAAAACTGGACAAAGCAAGACTACTCCGAAGAAGCCTTAACAAATTACATAGTTCAAAGCCAATTTATTGAAATTAAAGTTGCTTTAAACTCAGGGCAGGCATCCGCCAAGGTCTACACATGCGACTTAACACACGAATACATCAGCATCAACGGCGATTATAGAAGTTAGTTTTATATGTTTGCCTTTAACTAGTCAAGAGCCAATACATAATAAAGACCCCTCCCCTTTTAGGGGAGGCTGGGTGGGGTTTTGACGGAGCTTAAAAAATATACTTTATCCCAATTAAACACACACCCGCTTGCCCCAATTGATTAAAAAGTGCCAGCTGGGGGGCGGGGGCGTGTGTGTTAGTTTAGTAAGTAGCTTTATGTTTTAGACCTCCTGCATAACCTGTAAACATCTAGTAGAAAGCCATACTTAGCAGTATTAAGTAAAGCTCTCCATGCCAATCCCACCCCTCAAGTTCCCCCTCAGGCTCGCCACGCCAGCCAGCTTTAGCTGGCAGGGGGGGTGGCGTGCGAGCCTTGTATTGCAGAGATTTTTGTTTTTAAAGAAGAGAGGTATTATCATGTAGGTAATATTATGGAATGGCTCTAGTATAAAAAAGGGTCTCTTCTTTGCCTAGTTTAAACATAATGCTTTCTACCTTCATACATTAGACCTCTTCCTTAACCCCTACCATCTTAAACCCCTCCCCCCTTAGGGGAGGTTGGGTGGGGTAATATCTATTAAACCTCTTTTATTCTATTAATCTTAAAAACCATAGCAAAACATAAAGTTATCTTACTAAAATTAACACA
>CAMDBF010000015.1 GCA_945889175.1 Rickettsia typhi | reverse complement strand
CGCTGCCTTTAGGCAGCTGGGGGGCGGGGGCGTGTGTGTTTAATTTTAGTAAGATAACTTTATGTTTTGCTATGGTTTTTAAGATTAATAGAATAAAAGAGGTTTAATAGATATTACCCCACCCAACCTCCCCTAAGAGGGGAGGGGTTAAGGAAGAGGTCTAATATAAACATGTATAATTCGCTATATATCGCCACAGACTGCATCACAGTTATTAAATAATGCAATTTCTTAAAACCCCAAAAGACTTATCACCTTATCTTCAAGCTTTGTGTTGTAAATACGGTTCATTAAGGCAAGTCCAGTTGGGGAGGTAACATTTATTTCAGTTAAATACTTTCCACCTATAACATCAATACCAACAAAACTAAGGCCAAGCTCCCTTAATCTGCCAGAAACTGCCTTTACTATTTCAGCCTCTCTCTCATTTATATCGCAGGTAAGAGCCACGGCTCCGTTGCGAGTATTTGATACGCTCATGTTATCTGCCTGAATCCTATTTAATGCTTTAAAGTATTCGCCGTTGACAAGAATTATTCTTTTATCGCCAACCGTTCTAATCTCTGGCACATATTGCTGGCAAATAATTGGCACGGCAAGACCAAACGCTTTTTGTAACAAGTTAAATGCCGAAAATAAATTTCTATCATCTTTTGGAATATAAAAAACCCCTTCGCCGCCAAATGAATGCAGGGGTTTAATGACAATTTCGCCATTTGCAACAAAAAAATCTCTAGCCTCGTCATAATCGGTTGTTAGTAGGGTTTTTGGCATGAATTTCTCAAACTCCAAGGCAAAAAGCTTTTCGGTATGGTTACGAATTGATGTTGAATCATTTAAAATTCGCACACCATGTTTTTTAAGCATATCTAAGATGTATGTTGCTGTTATATAGGCTATGTCAAAAGGAGGGTTTTGCCTTATAAATACTGCATTAAATTCGTTTAAGCAAGTGCTTTTGTAGTTATCAGTGTTTGTGTTGATAAAGTTTAAATCATTAAATCTTGATGCCTTTGCAAAAACACTGCCATTGCTATAGCTAAGAGTTTTAGGTTCATAAAAAAACACTTCGTAACCACGAGTTACAAGCTCCTTCATAAAGATATAGCTTGTGTCTGTTAATAAATTTAAACTCTTTGGGTGGTCAATTTGAAAGGCAATTTTTTTATTCATATTTTTTTCGAAATTAAAATAGCACACTTAACAATACTCTCAAAAATAAAGCTGCAAATTTTTGTGACATTTAAAGATAAACCTTGCGACAAAGTATCGCCATCAATTTTGTGCTCTATTTCGTCCTGTAAAAAATTGTAAATATTTTGCTTTAAATCAAGACATAATTCCTTCTCTTCTTGGTTATTCGTTACCTCGGCAATTTTTTCAAGCATTATCAATTGTTCTAAATAATGAGACTCAATGACTGTTTCAACACACTTAGTTAAAAGCATTGCAAGCTTGTAGGATGCAAAGGCGGAACAAAACCCAAGACCAAAAGAAAATGGCTTCCACATCGCATTTAACAGGCTAAATTTAAAGCTGGACTGATTTGTAATTAGCTTGTCAAAATACTCAAGATGCACAAGCTCCGACTTGTACATATCTATTAGCTTTAAAATTTTATCATCGGCTTCATCTTTATTATCTTGCTTAAACTTGCTTGCAATAATTTGCCCCTTGTAAATATACTTTGCCCCAAGCTCACCTGAGTGATTAACCCTAGCAATACTCACAAGCTCTTGCTTTATGCAATCCGAAGACAGTGCAAATAAATACTTATAACTCATCATTAAGATATACAAATTTTATTTATCAATTTGTGTTAAATTTAGCAAGCTTTGTCAATCAAAATTTGTAAAGAAACATTTTACAGATTTTTAACAAATTAACCTTTTTTACATATATTATTTGATTTTAAGAAAAGCCATTTTATATTTAAAGTATAAGCTACAGAAATATGTTATTTAACTTGATATGAAAAAATACAAAATTGCAGTTGTTGGTGCAACAGGCAATGTTGGCCGTAAAATGATTGAGGTTTTAATTGAAAGGGGCTTTCCTTTCTCGCAAATTATTCCTTTAGCATCTGCCAGATCGCACGGCAAGGAGGTTAAAATTGGCGAGCAAATTGTCAAGGTTCAAAATCTTGCAACATTTGATTTTAGTGGAATTGACATTGTTTTATCCTCCCCTGGTTCAGCGGTGTCAAAGGAATTTTCACCAATAGCAGCTAGCAAGGGAGCCGTTGTTATAGATAATACTTCTTATTTTAGAATGGATCCTGAAATTCCACTTATAATCCCAGAGGTCAACCCTGATGCAATTGACAGCTTTAAAAAAAGAGGAATAATTGCAAATCCAAATTGCTCAACAGCTCAAATGTTAGTGCCTCTTAAACCTTTGCACGATAAGTTTGGTATAAAAAGAATCGTTGTATCAACTTACCAATCCGTCTCTGGTGCTGGCAAAGAGGGTATGGATGAGCTTTACAATCTTACAAAAACTCACTTTGAAGGTAGGTCACAACTTAACAAGCCACAAAAATTTACAAAGGATATTTCTTTTAACTGTATTCCTCATATCGACTCCTTTATGGAAGACGGCAAAACAAAGGAAGAATGGAAGATGGAGGTTGAAACTAAAAAAATTCTTGACCCAAACATCGAAGTATCCGCAACCTGCGTAAGAGTACCTGTTTTTACATGCCATGCTGAATCTGTTAATGTTGAATTCAACAAGCCTTTTGAAAGTATAGAGCAAATACGCAAAATTCTAGAAGAGGCGGAGGGTGTTTTAATGCAGGACAGTCCTAGTAACAATCAATATGCAACACAAAGAGATTGCGCAAGAACTTTCCCCGTTTTCGTCTCCCGTTTAAGACTTGACACAAGCAAACCAAACTGCATCAACATGTGGATAGTTGCTGATAACGTGTACGGTAAAGGGGCTGCTCTTAACTCTGTGCAAATAGCTGAATTATTAATTGCCAAAAAGCTAATTTAGTCAAGTCTAACATGCAAAACAAAACCCAAAAAAAGGTTAATATCGGCATATTAGGATGGAAGATTATGGCTCTCGGCGATACAATTCTTTTTGCACCAATATTCAATTTTTATAAAGATCTTTACGGCCAAGGTAATTTTACAATTACTCTATTCATCCCCCGCCAAAGCAAATACATAGCTAACTTTATGTTTAGCAAATATTTACTTGACGGCAGCCTAACAATTGAGTATAACGACCTGCTAACAAAAGGCTTTTGTCGCATTACAAATTCTTTAAAAATAATCTTAAGTATAAGAAAATATAATTTTGATTATTTCTTTAACTGTAGGAATAAATCTGAATTATGGAAAATGATAACCTTTTGTGCAAATGCAAAAAAAAATTTTAATAATTTAGCGAATTTTACCGACTCCCGTATTGCGATTACCAACAAGATACATAGAAGCTTTCTTGCAATAGAGCAATTAAATAAAATTCATAAATCAAACATAAAATTAAGAGAGATAGAATTTGAAGATAACAAATTTGCAAAACATTATTTTACAAAACCAACCATAGGTTTTTACATTGCAGCAAGCTCCTCAGATAAAAGCCTACATCCCAACAGATGGGCCGAGATTTTAGACTATATAAAATCCAAATACAAAGACAGCTTTAATGTTGCAATTTTTGGCTTTGGTGCACTTTATAACAAACTCTTACCTAAATTTTTAGAACAAGCAAAGCAAAGAGGCTACAATCAAGGCATAGATTTTAAGGTCTACAACGATAACGAAATTAAAACTGATATTGAGCTCTGCTCAGGTCTTAGCCTTGCAATAACAAACGATAGTGGATTTATGCATGTTGCATCGGTTTTTAAATTACCAACTCTATCTTTTTTTGGCTTTTCGCCAAGCGATGGATTTATGACTCAAATGTGCAACGAGGATAACTTTTTTCCATCCCAAAGCAGACTGCCCTGCTCCCCTTGCCTTGATGTTAAACGCTGTAAATTAAAGTATTACGACCAAGACTTGCTTTTTCCTAGATGTACAAGCCTTGAAAGGCCAGACATTTTTGCAAAAATTGACATTGCTTTATCAAAAAGCAATTTAGGCAAATCTTGCGTAAGTCAAGATAACATAGAGCAATTGTTTAACAACTACAACTTGCAAGAGCAAATTGATTTTATTAAACAAAATTCACAAAACATTGACAAAATAATTGATGTAGACTTTCTATATTCAATTGCAAACTATCTTAATAAAATTAAGATGCCATTTATTCCAAATATTCAAAATGACCTTAAACTAATTGATGTTTGTGGCACTGGCGGCGATGGTAAAAATACTTTAAATATATCAACAAGCGTAGGCTTAATGCTTGCTAAAAATGATAGCTTTAATGTGGTTAAACATGGCAACAAATCAGTATCTTCAAAATCAGGCTCGGCGGATGTTATTGAAATCTTGGAAGCAAATGATGAGCTTGCAAACTTAAGTAATTTTCACTTTTTACTTGCAACAAACTATCACCAATCCTTTGCAAAGGTTAAAGATGCAAGACTTGCCCTTAGCAAAACTTTTGGTAAAACTTTTTTTAACTTGCTTGGGCCCATGCTAAATCCCTGCGATAATCTTGATTTTCAAACCATAGGGGTTTTTACCGATGATGTAATTGGCTACGCAAGAGTTTTGCAAAAACTAAAACCTAAACTTAAATTTGCAATTTTTAAAAGCTTTGACGGTATGGATGAACTTTCAATCTTTACAAAAAACAAAATTGCCATAAACGATGCAAATGGTGAGATTTTGTATTTTGAAGCCTCTTACCTTGACCCTAAAAATATCATCAAAGACTTAAACAAAGATGATTTAATTGGCAAAACACCGGATTATAATGTAGCTGAAATTAAAAATCTATTACATAAACAGTCAACAAACTTAACCTATAAAAAAACAATTGCTTTTAACATGGCTTTGCCACTTTTTTTAAAGCAAAATAATGGCAACTACCTTGCTGACATTACAAGTGACAAATTAAGCCAAGCACTAACCGAGATTACCGATAGCATTGTTTTGTAAAATATTAAAATGCAATATTTTGAGTTTAACGAGATACAATCGACCCAAAGCCTTGCAAAGGATTATGTATTAAATAAGGAGGCTTCAACCCCTTTTTGTGTAATAGCACACAGTCAAACACACGGAATCGGCAGGCTTAAGCGAAGCTGGCTCTCGCCACTTGGCAATCTTTACGCAAGCTTTGTATTTGATAAAACATATTTTGCATCACCAAATCATGCCCCCTACTACGGAGCTCTCGCTATATACTTAACACTAAAAAATTTAATAAATATTAATAATAAAAATGCAGATAACCTTTTTATTAAATGGCCAAACGACATAATGCTTAACAATTGCAAGCTTTGTGGCATTTTAACGCAGTCAATCCAAAATGCAGTAATTATAGGTATTGGTGTTAATATACTAGCAGCACCTGAAGTTAATAAGGAAGTATCAGGCTACAAAGCAACAGCCATTATGGATGCCTGTGGTTTAAGCGTTGAACCACAAACCCTTGCCGAGCTTTTTGCTTTAAATCTTGAATCAATTAAAGGTAAAAACTTTAATTTTTTGCAAAATGAAATAAATAAAGCATTATTTAAAATTCACCAAAATATTGAAGTTAAAACTCAAAACAACAATTTTTGTGGAACCAACCTTGGCATAGACCAAGAAGGCAATCTTAATTTAAAGCTTGATGAGGGCAATGTTAAGCAAATTAATTTTGGAGATGTATTCTTTACCTAACAACAAATATGCAAAAAAAAATATTTAGCTACGCATTGCTTGCAACCTTTGCCATAAGTATTGCAGCCTTAAGTTATGTACTTTATGCCGAAATATTTTTACACATACAGCCATGTCACCTATGTAAAGCCGAAAGAGTGCCACTTTATATATACATAGCAGTCTATCCTTTACTTTTGCGTTACAAAAAAATAATAAAAACATTTATGATTATTTCTTTACTCTCGTTTTGCGGTGGAATGGTTACATCTTTCTATCACTGCCTGTTAATGCTTGGAGTTGTAAAAGCAAGCTGCGGGCTAAACTTTGACACAATGAGTACAACTCTTGTTAGCTGCACAGATGGTTCTTTTTTAATAGCAGGTGTGTCGGTTGTTTATATTTGCTTTGCATTTTATACGCTTGCAACATTTGCAATGGGGGCTTTGTGTTTTACAATCTTTAAAAAAAATAATATTTATAAGTAAAATTATGTCAAAAATTAAAGTATCAATCATAGGTATTACAGGCAAAATGGGTACTAAAATTAAAGAACTCATAGAGAATGGAGGCTATAATTGTCAATTTTATACTGGAGTATCATCTAAGGGTGGCGATATTGATGATGCCTTTAAAAATAGCGATGTAATTATTGATTTTTCGCATCCTGAGGTTTTGCTAAATGCTATTCAATATGCAGTAAAATACAAAAAGCTCATTGTTAGCGGAACAACAGGGTTTAGTAGTGAGCAGGAGGGTATAATTGAATCGGCAGTTATTAAAGATGGATTAAAAATTATAATGTCCTACAATACTTCTTTTGGGGTTAATGTGTTTTTTAAAATTGCAAAGGAGTTGTCAAAAATTTTAAACATCAAGGACTGCCCCGATTACGATGCCGAAATTGTCGAAACCCATCACATACTTAAAAAAGATGCACCATCAGGCACTGCAATAACCCTAGGCAAAAAAGTAGCTGAGGGAAGGGGTATTGATTTTAACCAAAGTAAATGCTTTGAACGCAGCGGAATGACTGGGCAAAAGCCCCAAGGTCAAATAGGTTTTGCAAGCATAAGAAGTGGTGGCATTATTGGCGAGCATACTTTAATTTTTGGCTCCGGTAAGGATAGAATCGAGCTAACTCACAGAGCTTTTTCAAGAGATATTTTTGCCGAAGGTGCAATTAAACTTGCAATTGAGGGTTATAAAAAATTTACATCACACAATCTTATTGCTAACAAAATCTATGAATACGAAGATATATTATAAAAAATTATAATATAATATGCTTGCATATTGCCTTTGATATCTTAAACTATTGTTAATAACAATATTATCATATTTTAAGATTATTAACAATAAGATATGCAAACAGGAGATAAAATTGATAAAAATATCTTACAAAACACTAGAGATAGAATTAAAGAAGTCAAAATATCAAACCTTACTTGGCCAATGGCAACGACAAGTATAACATGTAAAATGACTAACAAACAGTTACCCCTAAACTCATCTAGCTTTACACGCCGTGATTATTTCATTAAAAACAAGCAAACTCGTACAAAGATCAATCAAGATTTTGACTTAAATGTTAAAACAAAAAATCCCAATGCTTTTAATGGAACAAATTTTGTTCTTAACTTAAAAGACGAACTAAATGTAAAATTGCAACAAAGCAATTATGCAAATCTTTTAGCTGGCGGTACAAATGGTATTCAAAAAATGTATCCAATGGGTGCTGGCGTTATACTGCAAAATAACAAGAGAGAGTTTTTAGTTTGCACAAGAAGGGACGGTCATCTTGGCTTTCCCGCTGGCTTTGTGGACGAGGAAAGTGTGAAACAAATTAAATATCAAAACTCCATTACAAGATTAACTCAAAATACTGCCACAAAGGAATTGTGGGAGGAAACTGGTATTTTTCTTAAAAACGAAGATATAAAATCTTATTCCTCCGCCGTTGTCCAAGTTAGTGAGAGTCAATACTTAAAAACAGTATTTTATCAAGCAACATTACCCACAGATATTACCATCGAAGATATTTATAAAAAACAAGTACAACATATCAATAGAGGCTTAAGAGAGTTAAAAAACTTAATAAAAAAACTTGAAGAGAATAACGAAGAATTTTTAAAAAATATCATCAAATCGCAAAATCCAACCTCGGATAAACATCTTATAAACTTACAAGTTATAAAACTTAACGAGGAAATAGAGAAAGAATATAAGCGTATCAGTATTAATATGGATTCATCTGGCAATATTCATAATGCCTTGGCTTTAATTAAGGAATATAATGATCATTCGTTAAATAAAAATTTAAGACAGGCTTTTGTTGATGGTATTAAAATTAAAATAATTGATAGCTTGTTTGCTGACCAAGACATCGCTTGCAACTCTAATGATGTACAAACAAAAAACACTATCGATACTAAGTGTAAAGAAATAAGAATGATTGCAGCACATATTAAACCCACAATAGAAGCTCAAAATAAAGCTCTTGGCAAAGATGTAAGGCTGCCGCAATCCTTAGACTACGACGAACTTACAAACCTAGAGTTTGTAAGTAAAGAAAAACTTGAAGAAATGTATGAACAGTCTAAAAAAAATATCGAAGAATTAAATAGAATAAAAAAAGATAATCCATCAGAATTTGTCAAAAGATATAATGAATTAAAAAGTACAACATTTGTTGCAGAGCATCACGCTGTTTTAGGTATGTTCTTTCCAAGTAAATTTCCAACAAAACCAGATATGGTAAAAACTCTAAGTAATTTAGATGAGAATAACAATACACAGGCAAGGTTACATTTTGGCAGCCAAACAGCATCCGGCTCACCTGTAGTGATAGGGGGGTCTGGCAGCCAAGTGAGTTTAAGCCCTGGTTAAGATACGCTGCTTATATAATTTAATCTTGTTTTATTGACATAGAAAAAACAATTGTTACACTTTAGCAAAAAGTCAACTCAATAATAATTGTATAAGTTATATGCTTCTATCAATATCAAACCTAAGCAAGCAATATATTGATGCTGGCTTTACAACCAGTGTGTTAAAGGATGTTCACTTGGAGCTTGATTTTAATTCTTCTTTATCAATAATAGGGCCAAGTGGCAGTGGTAAGACAAGTCTTTTACAAATTATTGCATTAATTGAAAACTTCGATAGCGGTAGTTACACATTTAATGGCAAGGAGGTTAAAAATTTATCCATCCTGCAAAAGCAAAGTATTATGAGAGATGAAATTTCAATTGTCTACCAACAACACAATTTGCTTTACGATTTTTCAGTTTGCGAAAATATACAAATCGCAACGCATAACAAGGTAGATAAAAATAAAATCCTTAAGACTCTTGAAGCCCTAGATATAGTTGACTGCATAGACAAAAGACCGGCTGAAATATCAGGGGGGCAGGCACAAAGAGCAAATATTGCAAGAGCAATACTACGCTCACCAAAGCTTTTACTCCTAGATGAGCCAACTGGCAGTCTTGATTCTTCATCCGCCGAAAATGTAATGACATTAATTCAAAATCTAGCATCGTCAATTGGTATATCTTTTATACTTGTTACTCATAATACCGCAATTACAAAATATACCAAGGCAATCTATAGTTTAAAAAATGGTATACTAAAAATGGAAGAATGTTAGTCTTTTTAAAAGATACAATCAAGGAACTAAGACTTGCAATTGGAATTTGTGCCCTTTGGTTTAGTATTTGCTTTGCATTTTGCTTGTTACATTGGGTACAGATTATAAGCTTTATAATTAAGGCTGCAAACATAAAAGATGCAACATTTGTTACAAAAAATATTACAAGTGGAGCCTTTGTTGCCATCAACACATCTTTTTATATATCAGTTTTATTGCTTTTGCCATTGATTTGCCTATTTATATACAAGTTTGTTGCCTTAGGGCTTTTTAAAAAAGAGCGAAGATTTTTTATTGCCACTTTAGTATCTTCAATAATATTAGGTTTTACTGGAGTTGTCTTTGGCTTTTTTGTTTTTACCCCGATGTTTTTACACTTTTTTAATACATTAAGTTTAATAAAAATAGGAGTTGTAAGCCTTGTTGACACAGAGCATTTAGTTAATCTTTATATATCTTTTTGTATTACGGGATTAATTGTTTTTCAAACGCCATTAATTGTCTGCGGGCTTCTTAAATTAGGTATTATAACTTCTGAAGTTTTTACAAAATATCGCAAATTTTATATTGTTATTTATCTTATTATTGGGGCGGTTATAACCCCGCCCGATGTTATTAGTCAGGTGCTTGTTGCCTTTGTGTTATGGATACTTACTGAGTCAGGATTTTTATTTTTTAAATTAATAAATGCAAGAAGCTTTAAAAAATTACTTTATAAATATTAAAATTGATTGACATTAATATTTTTTTCTGTAAAATTATTTTATTGAAAGGGTTAGATACTTTAGTTAATGAAATACTAACCTCTAGTGTTAGTAGACGTTTGCTAGTTGCTAAACCGTCTAACCCATCTATTATTTATTGTTGTTAAAATCAACATTCCACACTTTCCATTTAAGTCCAGAATATGTTGTTTTACTTAGGACATTTATGTTTAAATTAGTTCTTATCTTTTCTAAAAAGTGATTTTTATAATCTTTTTTAGAAACTTTTTGATTTTTTTCATAATTTACAATTCCACATAACAAGTCTGCTAATTGTATGAAGTTTGCATAATCAGAGGATTTAGAATTGATATATTTTACTATTGGTACCAAATTGTTAAATGTACCAACATTTAAACATGTTCTCAAGTCATCTATTTTTACATTCGCAGAGGCTAAGGATGGTCTTTCATCTAAATATATCGAAAATGTAGTTTGTTTTTTATTTTTTATAAATTGATGATAAAGCATTGTATAGTATAACTTATTAAACCCTTGTTCATTACGCTCCTTTTTAGAAGTTAATTCTGTTTTTTCAAACGATGTCTTGTTGTATCGTGAGTGATTTATCTGTCGAGTATCAAAGGTACAACATCTAAAATCTATTTTATGCTTAAGAAAAATTTCACAAAATATATCGCTATACAATGCCAAGTTAGTATGGCTGTCGATTTTTTCAAATTTTATCTCATGTTGCGATTTATTGTGTCTATCTTTTATAAGTTGAATTTTTTTATTAACATCCTTAATTAAATAGCTTGGCAATATAATGCCACCAATGATCATATAATTCTCTTGCACAATACCACTTTCATCGCAAAAAATATGATATTTCTCCATTTAATCTAAAACAAAAAAATTAAGTAATTAAGACAATATTTGTAAATAAATTTATATTCTTTGTCAATAAAAAGTCTTGAATAGGTAGTTTGTAAAATATATATTTTTTAAATTTTTACAGATTGATTTCTTAACTTAATGTGAAAATTTAAAAAATTTGACAAATTCAATCAAGAAATTTTCGAAAAGTTAAATAAAATAAATCCTAACTTAAAAATTATGATTACTAGATTTTAACAAAATAAAAGTTGTTTTTTACAAAAACATACTTAATATTTTGAATACTATAGTTTATCTTTATATTTAAAGCCATGGGAAGATTTTTAACGAAGTTTTTTTTACAGCTTTGCATTTGTTGTATAATTACGATTCAATGTGCAAATGCAACCATAAAGAAAACAAGTGACAGCTTACAAAAACAAAACGAAAAAACAAAACAAAAGCAATCAATTGCAAAAAAACAAGCTAATAAAAAAAATAGCGATAAAAAAAAATCTAATAACAAGGCAACAAAAGCAAAGATAATAAAAAAAACAAAGGTCAAAAAGTCTGTACCAAAGGAAGTAATTTTAACAAATAAAATTCCAAGCTACACAGAGGAAACCCCTGAGGACTTAAAGGAAAAACCAAGCACTCTAGAGATTCACAGCCAAAAGGTTAGAATTGAGCTTGAAATGCAACAAAAATGCCTTGAGGAAGAGCTTCAAAGCGAAAATACCATTAATATAATTGAAAGAGTTAAGGATGATATTCTTAAAAAAAATCCAGAAATGGAGCTAAAACAAGACCCAATGCCAAAGCAAGAAGCCAATAGCGATGCAAGCTCTTTGGTAAAAAAAAAAGTCGATTTTACAACATCCCTAGGGTTTGATTTAGTTGCGGTCAATAATATCAACACAAAAGCCTTTGTATCAAAAATTAATGTCAAGTCTCGGCCTTTCACTCTCGACTCAAGGTTTGATTACAGCTCAACTATTGTCAACAACACCGACTCCCTAGCAACAACAAGTAATGTAACCAACACCATAGCGGATGCAAAGGTTATGCCATTTGTAAATGGTTTCAAAAAAAATCTTTTCATTTCAATTTACAATCGTTCAATTCTAACTCAGACAAAAAATTCCAGCACCGCTGATTCTAAGGATATAATATCATCAATTGGACCGGGTATAAAACATGGACCATTTTCAGGGTCAATATCCTACGGAATGGATGTAAAAACAATGCTTGATGCAAACAAGCATTCTATAGGAAAAAACAGTAGCGACTTTATTAGATTTTCAACATCCTTTGAAAAAGAAGTTCCCCAGATGTTTCTGATTAAAAAAAGCTTCAAAATTAAAGCTGACATATCTTACTACGATGCCTTTGCATCTTACAATTTAAAGCAAATTAGCTTGAGCGTAAGTAAAAAAATTGATGATTTTATTGATTTTAATATCTTTTACAACATGGAACAACTAAAATCCTCTCGCAACCCAGTTGAAAATACTAGTAGAAGGCGTTTGTCATTTAGTGTTTTATTTAATATTTTATAATTACTTTTTATGAAGCACCTAGACTTAATCATGAGCGATTTTTTGGAGATGCTTTTTAGCCAAATCAACGATAATCTTTTTACTCAAGGGGCGGACTGCGATTATTCTGATGGCGTTTTTGAAATTAATTTTAAAGGCAAAATTTTTGTTATAAATAAAAATTCTTCCTCAGGTAGAATATGGTATTCCTCGCCAGTGTCAAAACCTAAGTACTACAATTACCACGAGTCTAGTAATTGCTTTATTGAAAATACTTTACAGACAAACATTTTGGACGATTTAAGGCACGACCTTGCAAAAATAGGTCTAAATGTCAAGATTTAAGCCTTAAGTATTCAAACTTTGCATAAAATCATTGAGCTTTAAGCTTAGCAGGTGTTTTATATTTATCGAACACTTATTGATAGCAATATCTAAGGCGGTTCTTTCGGCTTCGTTTTTAATTCTACCCAAGACATAATCAGCCGTTTGTTCTTTATAAACAGGCTTTGAAATACCAATTCTTAATCTAAAATAATCAGACCCAACAACACCAGTGATTGATTTTAAACCATTATGTCCGCCATCGCTACCACCAATTTTTACTTTAATTTTGCCAGTTGCAAGATCGAGGTCGTCATGTATTACAATTATATTTTGCTTTTCAATCTTGTAAAACTTCACCACCTCTAAAACCGATATGCCAGAGAGATTCATAAATGTTTGTGGTTTTAGTAAGATGCAATCCTCACCATGAATTTGCGTTTTTAATAGGCTTGAGTTCTTACTAAAAGAGGTAAAGCTACCACACTTATACTTAAACGCCAAAAAGTCAACAAGTTCAAATCCAATATTATGCCTAGTATTGTCGTATTTGTCGCCTACATTACCAAGACCTGTTAGCAAAATCATTTGACAAAAACTTAAACTGGCAAAGGAAGAAAATTTAAACCAGCAGTTTCCTCAAATCCAAATGCAAGATTCATATTTTGCACAGCTTGCCCACTTGAGCCTTTGCAGATATTATCTATTACACTTGATATAATTAGTTTTGTTTTTGTGCCAATTTTTTTTGACTGCACAAAGATTCTTATCTGGTTTGTTCCCTTAACATCGGCAGTACTAGGTGCTTTGTGAACAATTTTTACAAAAGGCGAGGCTTTGTAATAAGCTTGCAGCATTTGGGATAGTTCTTCACTTGTAATATCTTTATTAAGCTCTGCATAAATAGTGCTTTCAATACCTCTAGTCATTGGTACTAAGTGGGGCGTAAAGATTATATTGCAATCCAGCTTTTCGTCAATCTCTGGTGCATGCCTGTGGTTAAAAATTCCGTAAGCTTTTATGTTATCGCTTCTTTCAGTAAATAAAAACTGTGCCGCCTCTTTACGCCCTGCCCCACTTATGCCACTTTTACTATCTGCAATGACTGATGTTTTATCTACAATGCCACTATCCACAAGTGGCTTTAAAGGAATTATAATGGATGTTGGATAGCATCCTGGGCATGAAATAATTCTTTTATTTTTTAATTCGTCCCTACTTGCAATCTCGCTTAGACCATAAACAACATCGCTTGACTGCAAAGATGGACTTAGGTGTTTTGCATTGTAGGTTTGGTCGTAAGTATGAGTATTATTAAACCTAAAATCGGCAGATAGGTCAATGATTTTTATCTTAGGATAGTTTTTGTAAATATCGATAATAATTTTTTGACTTTGCCCATGTGGAAGACAACAAAAAACAATATCAACATTGTTTAAATCAACTTCTTCAATCTTAAGTAATTTTGCATCAAACTCAGTATTTTCAAAACAAGAATAAAGGTTTGAAAGCATAAAACCAGCGTTTGCATTTGCAACGAGAGATATATTGCTAATATTTGGGTGATTAGAGAGTATTCTATAACATTCGGCACCAGTGTATCCGCTGGCACCTAAAATACAAACGCTAAGTTTTAAACTCATATTAATTTTTACAAATGGCTTTTTTTAAAAAAAGCCGTAAAAGATAGTATCAATATTAAAAGTTGACTAAAAAACCAGCAACAGGAAGAGCCATTGTAGCATCGTATTTAAAATTACCACTTGTAGGAACTTCATCGTCAATTTTTTTGTCAACAGCTTTAAGAATATCAGCTTCAACAGATCCTTGGTTAATAAAAGGAGCATTTGCTTTTACAGCATCAGCACTGCTTAAACCAGCTAAATCACCACTTACTAAAACTCTACCAGTTTTAACAGTTCCATCAGTATCAGTAAAAGTTGTTACTTGACCGAAAACTAAAGTGAAAGAGTTTGCAGTATTAGCAAATTGATAACCTGCGCTTGTAGCAAAAGAAACAGGAACCAAACCAGCACCTTGAATGTTAGATCTCAACACATTTTGGTTAACTGTTGTACTAATTGTTGTGTCAGCTGTAATAGGGTTTGCAGTTGAAATATCAGGTAGAACGCCAGAAGCTTTAAGGTGTCTGTAAAAGTTGAATGATTCGTTAGCAGAAGCATTGCTAGCTTTTGTTGTTTGACCCCAAGAAATTAAACCATCACCATTACCATCTAGTTCGCCTGTAGCAAGAATTTTTTCAGAACTAATAAGGTCACCTGGTGCAAAGGAATATGTTGCTTTAAACGAATACACTGATTCCTTTAATGAAGAATAGTCTCTTATAATTGAGTTAGCCTTAGCTATGCCTATAATTTTTGAAAATGTTGCAAAAGCACTAACCATAAGACCTAAAACAATCAATATTACTGCAAGCTCAGGAATTGATGCTACAGCTTTACTTCTTGATTGTAGAGCTTGTTTTTTAAATGCGTATTGTTTTTTAAAAGATTTAAATGCGTTAAATGTAGTAGGCATAAAATTAAATATAAAATTAAGCAACAAAAAATAGTAACCGCATCAAACAAAAGACAGTAATGAGTGATGCAGTATAAAGTCACAAAACAACTACTTTGTAAAAACTTTTGCTTGTATTTTTAATTGCGTTTTAAGCAAATCAAAGCACAGGCAAATGATTCATACAAAAAAATCATTTACTACAAAAAAAACTTAGCTAAAAAAGTTAAGTTTTTTAAGTAATTCTTTAAACCCTCTAACCTTTTTGGGGTTAATTAACGAGGAATGCTAATACAATGGAACCGATACAACTTGATCGTCAGTTGTAGAACAGTTACCAGCTGCACCCTCTGTAGGTGAACTACATGATCTCACTTGAGAGCCAAGAGCGGCTTTTATACCATCAACAATTTTAGGGGCAATAACAGCCTTTGTTGGAGTTGGTAAACTTAAAGTCGCAAATGCAGTAATACCACAATCACTACTAGCAACAACATTTGTAAAGTAGGATGTACTTGCTGTGACAGTGTTAGCCGTATTGAGTATAATTATATCGCTAGGAGCGGTTCCTGTTGTAGCAAATGGAGTACCAGATACACCACCAAGCACTATATTTGTTCCGTTAAAGTTACCAAAATCACCAGATTTTGATAAAAATACATTTGTAGCTGTAGATTTTACACCTAAAAAACTATAATAAACACCGCTTAGTTTTGAAGACTGGTATCCAGCACCTAAGGATTCAGCATAACCAGTTGTGGCACCATTCGTGTCGTATAAAGAGGGTGTGTTTGAAATACCACCAGTTAAATAACCAGCTAAAACCATCTGTGCAAACGCAAGTGTCGATTCATTACTTAGTTTTTTCTTCGAATCATTTGTGTAGCAAGCATTTGCACCTGTTCCTGTAGTTGTTGCACCATAAGTAATGATACCATCGCCATTACCCTGACCAAAACCAGAAAAGTTAATTTGATTAGCTGGATCGCCATCCTCTCTTAAAATATAATTATTACCTGTTGAATCGATTGAAGGATTATCTCCGGGTAAGTAATCGTTAGCTATTCTATAACTTGAAACTCCGTTTTTAATCTCCTGTATTTCGTGTAACACAGACTTTACTCTTGCATTTGTGACAAGCTCACCTGATTTTAAAACACCAAAAGACAACAATCCAACTGCAGCAACAACAACCGCTAACTCAGCAATCGAAAAGGCCTCGGCTCTTTTTGACATATAATTGTTAAGTGCTTTTTTTGATAGAAACACTTTATCAACACTTTTCATCCCCTTTATCATAACTTGAAAGCATTAAAAAAATCCATAAAAAACTTTTAGCCAAACCTACAACGCAAATTGCAAGAAAAAAACTAAATTAAATTAAAAAAAGCAAAACACTAGTATGTAAATGTCATCTAAAAGCTAAAAAGCTAAAAGACAACACTTAAAACAACAAGTTATTTCACAAACTGTATGAAAATTATAAACAAAATTTCACCTCTTGTCAAATACTTTTTTACAGACCCCTTATGTTACAAGGCTTGGGAGGTAATTTTTTTTATTTCAACTCGAAAAAAGAATTTACTTGACACTTATTTTTTGTAAATTAAACTAGTTTTTAAGGGTATGCGTGCAAACGCAGCAAGGCAGGATAGCTCAGTTGGTAGAGCAGAGGAATCATACTCCTTTGGTCGGGGGTTCAAGTCCCTCTCCTGCTACCAGTAACAATTCTTGATTGCAATAAATACTCAATACTTTTTTTATAATTAGGGGTGTGGCTCAATTGGTAGAGTAACGGTCTCCAAAACCGTTGGTTGCAGGTTCGAGTCCTGTCACCCCTGCCACAAACATTAAAAGATTATAAAAATCCTCTAAAATTTACGATATTGTTAAAACTTAAACAATCATCTATTGTTTTGCCGCAACTGTATTTAATAGTGTACTGATCTCCAACTTGTAGGCTATAGCTTGGCATTTGCATTAATGTAACAATGCCTTGTAAAAAGCTTTTAACAGTAAAACTTCTACCAATATTTAAACCACTGGTAAAAGTTAATCCCCCTAGATTCAAAAGTTTTGCATCTTCGTTTCGCAAAGCGTCGGTAAAAGAATTTGCTTTTACAACGACATCAATAGTTCCTTTTTTTGTATAATTATTTAAATTTAATTTACATCTAGAATCACAAAATTCAGCAGAACAAAACTTAGAAAAAGTTTGTACCACATTACCGTTTGAAGGCTGTTTTTTTGCTATCTTAATAACCAAACCAGAGTTATTTGTAACAATACTGTCAATATAAACATTCTTTACATCTGCAATTATATTGAAGTCTTTTATGATAATAACTTCAAATACTTCGTTAATTATATACCTATTTGCATCATGTATTTCATCGCTTTCAAGCTCAATGTTTATAAAGTCTAAAGAATTTGATTTTGTTAAAGTTTTAACTTCAAAATGCTGATAGGCGTATTGCACAAAATTAAGTTCTAAAATCTTTTTTATATTGTCATCAAGCCTTTCTTGATTGATATCATTAGTTATTCCGCATTTAAGCTTTTGTGATTTTAAATAAACTTGCATAGAATCAAAACAATAATTAAAGATAATTTTTTATATTTTTACTTCTTAAAAACTCCTCTAAGTAAAAATAAAAATGTAAGCTTGTTTTACAAAATAATTCAAGGCTTAACATTCTTTTTTTTAAAGATTTAATTTTGTACAAATGCTCCAAGGTGCATGTCTTAAGCAGATGGTTAGCTATAAAGATATTTATTTGTAGATAGATTTTTAGTCTAAAAAATTTACCATAATTAATACCCATACAATAAAGTTGCAAATCAGACTCTATGCATGTAAAATTTAAAAAACGACTCAAATGTTTTTTAACAAAATGAATCTGATGATCGTCCAAAGACTCAGTTTGACTATCCTGCTCTTGCTTACGATTTTTTGCCTGTTGACTTAATTCTATAAGATTTTTATAAGAATGTATCATTTTTTCAATGTTTTGAATCTTATAATAAATCTGCTTTTGGTCTTCGTCTAAGTCTATCTCAGCACTTATTTGTATCAAGGATTTAATTATTGGAGAGATTTCCTTAGTTTTATAAATTGTGTTTGCAATACTCTGTTCAGTAAAGTCGTGTTTTGCAGTTTTGTTTTTTGTTGGTAAAAAAGTTGACATAAAAAAGAAAAATCAATAATAAATAATATTTAAGTGTATTTTTACATCAAATTACATCTTATATCGTAAAATAATTTAAAAACATTTGATTATTTTAAAAAACTTGCTAAATTTGTTGTAAGCTTATAAATTTAATGTAAGTACTTTTATTTTAAGTTCTTGGGCGAATTGTAAATTCGTGGTTAAGTATATATTTATTGTTTGTTTTTTATGGAAGCACTTTCCTACTTTTTTTCATCCGAGTTTAGAGTCTACTACGAGGACACTGATTCTGGCGGCGTTGTGTATTATGCTAATTATTTAAAATTTGCTGAAAGAGCAAGAACCGAAGCCTTAAGGGAGCATGGCATAAATCAATCCGATCTTAAGGATAGTGATGGATTGTTTTTTATTGTTAAAAGTTGCAATATCAACTTTGTTAAACCCGCAAGACTTGATGATATATTGATAATTAAAACCTTGTTTAAAAAGGTTGCTCAAACAAGTGCAATAGTTGTGCAATATGTTTATACAAACAATTTACTTCTTGCCGAAATTGAGGTTGTATTAGTTTGCGTAAAGGAGATGGAAAATAAAAAGATTTTGCCATTTAAAATTCCTGCCGAAATCGCTACAAAACTCAGGGACAAAAAACAACATCCTGATTTAGTTAAAATGAAAAATAAAATAAATTCTTAACATAAATATTTGCGTGTTACATTAAAAAAATACGAGGATTTTAAACTAATACTCTCCTCTGGTACTCGTAAGGTATTAAACAATATAGTTGTTTGTTATCTTTCAAAACAAAGTTTTAGTCAAAAAATGTTGTTAAAATCTCAAAAGCGACATAAAGATTACGAACTAAAGGATTTAGTTTTTGGTATTTTAACTTCAAAAAAAATGGGTAAGGCTCACGAGCGTAATCGTTTTAAGCGTGTAGTTAGAGCCTCGCTTGATAGCTGCAAAATTAATGCTAATTTTTGCTATGTAATTATGCCAAACTTAAAGCCACGAAGCACAGGCTCCATAGCTGGCGATGTTAGTTACATGGCAAAAAAAATATAAAATTACTTGATGTAAAAATTATTTGTATTACTTTCTTAATTTCATTATTATCTATCGCTTATGCTAATAAAAAAGATACTTTTTACCGCTTGCTTTACCTTTGCAATGTTAACATCACAATCTAAAGCCGAAGATATTAATGGCAAATTTCAACCATTTTTAGGCGTCAATCTACAATCCAATAAAAATACATATTCAAAAAACTCTTCCACGTTTAGCTTAAATGCTGGCGGCCAATACAATATTAATAGTAAATTTTACATTAATGCTGATTTCTTTACCGATGTCAACCAAGGAAAGGATGTTACCCTACCTTCAGAATTTAACCAACCTCCAACGCAAACCCTATCTCTAAAAGCTAAAAGAGCTTTAGGATTTAATGTAAGACTAGGTTATAAACCAACCGATTCCTTATCATTTTATGCGGGTGGTGGTATTGAATCGCAATCAACTACATACAAAACAGAAACAACGCTATCAAACAGTGACTCACAATCTACAACCTCCGTTACTAGTGTAACACAAAATATTTCTACTAAAACACTTTTACTAGGTGCAACATACGATATTACGAAAAATGTTCAAGCCTATCTTGAGAATAAAAACATACATACCTCAAACCAACAATTTTTTGGTATTAATGTTAAATACAAAAGTTCCTCATTAGGTGTAAGATACTTTTTTTTATAATCTGGCTAAATGAATATTCTTTGCATAGGCTATGGCAAAATGGGCTCGGTTGTTGCTGAGTTATTGCAAAACAACTTATCATTAAATGCTAAAATATACATAATTAACACAAAACGCAATGACATTGTAAGTTGCAATCTAAAATCTTTTGACCTTGTGTGCCTTTTTACAAAGCCCCAAAATACAAAGGATGTTATTGAGTCTTTAAATATTAAGTCGCTTTGTAATAATCAAACAATCTTTTTATCAATACTAGCTGGCAAGGATTATAATTTTGTTTCACAGACTCTAGGTATTACCGATGTAAAATACATAAGGGCAATGCCAAACTTGGGTCTTAAGGTTAAACAAGGCATAACATCAATGTTTTTTAAAAACCTTTCGCTTAACGAACAGGAACTCTTTATCAACATTTTTAAAACAGGCGGCGAGGTGATTAAGGTTGAAGATGAGGATCAAATTGACATTTTAACAGCCTCTTTTGGTTGCGGTATAGGCTTTGCTTCTTTTATTTTTGAAACTCTAGAGCAAAGCATTAACACTTTTTTAAAACAAAATGCTATAACAAATCTTAACTCGCAAAATCTTACTAAAATAATGCTAAATTCGCTTTCTACAATAAGTCAAGCTGGGGGCTTTAGTTTTAAAGATTTTTCATCAAGCGTTGCAAGTAAAGGTGGCGCAACGGAGGCTGGATACTTAGCTCTAAGTAAAAACCATGCCTTACAAAATCTCTTTACCTCAGCATTAAATGCAGCACTCAATAAGTCCATTGATTTAAAAAATTCAGCATCATGAAGCAATCGTGGCAAGACTTTTTTGCAAGCAAACTTCAGGAAAAACTTGATAGAAACATTTACAAAACAGAAATAACCTTTGATAGAACGAAATTTCCAATAATTAAAGATATAAAAACCGGTAAGGAACTCATCTCCTTCTCCTGTAACGACTACCTAGGGCTAAGTATCAATATGGAGGTCAAAGATGAAGTTGCAAGAACAGCTTTAAATATTGGGGTTGGGGCTTCTGGTTCAAAGTTTATCAGCGGTGCTTGCAATTTGTTAAAAATTGTCGAAAACAAAACTGCAAAGCTAAAAAATACTTATGATTGTGTTATGTATTCCTCAGGATATCTGGCTAATATTGGGGTCTTTTCGGCTCTTTTAAACAAAGGTGATGCCGTTTTTGCGGACAGGGATATTCACGCCTCAATGATAGATGGTATACTTTTGAGTGGAGCTAAGCTTTTTAGATATAAGCATCTTGACCATGAGCATTTACAAAGCTTGATTGAGAAAAATGCAAAGAATTTTGATAAAATTTGTGTTGCAAGTGAGACTGTATTTTCAATGTCTGGCGATGCTGATAATGTAAATAAGTTAAAACTCATAGCAAAAAGTAACAATGCTATACTTATAACAGACGATGCTCACGGCTTTGGAGTATTACCAAATCAAGATGAAAATATTGATAAAAATAATGATGTAATTGAAGTAAAAATAGGCACATACTCTAAGGCTGTTGGGGCAGTTGGTGGCTATGCTTGCGGAAGCTTTGAAATTTGTGAGTTTTTGCGTAACTATTCAAAAAGTCAAATATACAACACATCATTGCCACCCTGCAATCTTGCAGGTATTGCAAAATCATTGGAGATAATTAGCAATACGCCAAGCTTACAAGCTAAGCTTATAGATAATATGAATTTTTTTTGCAAGGAGCTTAACATACCAATAGTTTCAGCTGCAATTATCACCCTACCCTTTAAGGATGTTACAAGTTGTAAGTTAGCATCTCAAAAACTTTATGATGCAGGGTTTTTTGTTAAAGCTGTCTTTCCCCCAACATCAAATTTGCCGATTTTAAGATTTACAATTTCAAGCCTTCATGCAAAGGGTCACATTAAAGCAGTTTGTGATATTTTAAAACATATGGTTTAAAAATACGAAAAAGCTTTACAAAAAACAAGTTTAAAATAAAATATAATATATAGATCTTTTTAAGATTAGCTGTTTTTAAAAAAATTCTTACAACATCAATGAAAAATCTTAAATTGCATTACATTGTTTGCATATTGCTTTTACTACCCAATTATTTTACATGTTTTGCTAAAAATAATAACCTTAAAGTGCATGATATCAATCTAAGGCGAATCTCAATAAGTGACCAAATAAGAATATCAGGCTCTTCAACTCTTTATCCATTTATATCCCTTGCGGGCGAGAGGTATTCTACAAAATACAATCTAAAACCACCAATAGTCGAAAGCATAGGTACGGGTGGTGGTTTTAACAATCTATGCTCTAGTGATGACACATTTAGGCCTCACATAGTTGCTGCTTCAAGACCAATCAAACAATCGGAAACTGAACTTTGCCATCAAAACGGCGTGCATAATATAAAACAAATACCAATAGGATACGATGCAATAGTCATTGCCGAAAACATCTTTAACAAAGGTAGCATGGCATTAAAGTTGACAACGCAGGACATCTTTTTAGCTATATCCAAATATGTGCCAAAAAACGAAATATTGGTAGCAAATCATTATAAATTTTGGGACGAGATAAACCCAAGCCTTCCGCACAGAAAAATCCTCTTCTACGGCCCACCTTCAACTTCTGGAACTAGGGATAGCTTTGTTGAGCTTGTCTTTGCACCCAATTGTAACGAAAATCCTGTCTTTAAACAAGTTTATCAAAACGATAACGAAAGAAAAAAGCAATGCACAAGATTTAGAAACGATGGTGTTTTTATCGATGTGGGCGAAAACGATAATATAACGATAAGAAAGCTCGGGCTTTCGCTTGAGGCAGTTGGCATTTTAGGCTACGACTACTTTGTTGAAAACAAATCTATCATTAGATCGATTGAAATTAACGATCAAAATATTTTTACCAATGAGGATTTTAACACAAGCTATCCACTTTTAAGATTGCTATATCTTTATACAACGGAAGATGTATTAAGTAAATCAAAGCCAACAAAGCTATTTATAGACGAAATGCTAAGCCCAAAAGCAAGCCAAAAAAACGGCTACCTTAACGATGCAAACTTAATACCGCTATAAATGTCTTTACAAATGCCATTGCAAATTTAGCAAATTTTACTTGACATTTAATGAAATAGTAATTATTATTTATTGTAATCTTATTTATTTTGTAATCTTATTTAATGTAATATTTTTTATTTTGCAAAATGCAATTAAAACAAAACGATAATGACGCAGCAATAGAAAAACAAACTGTTGATTTTATTTTCAAAGACCTGATAGTCGAAGATCCAAAAACGGGTAAAATCGATCTATTAGCAATAGATCCAAGAAGAGGAGCTAAATCAATAAAAGATTGGCTAGAACTTTACAAAGGGCCATTTAAGCGAGAGTTGCTAGACGCTGAGAAAAAGGATAATTTTACAGCTGTTTACAACAGTAAAATACAAGAAAAATGGAATGAATATTACCGCAGTAAATTTACACCAGAGTTAGAAGATGCTATAGAGAAAAATAAAAACATTCACTGTTTTATTGATACGAAAGCATTTTTATCATCAGAAAACAACAAGTTTATAAAAAATAAAGCAACAGGTAAAATCTTTGGCCCTAATGAACAATTGTTAGATTTTATCTTTGCAACAAAAGATAAAATAAGAGAAATGGGATCGAATTCTAAAGTTAAACTAAGAGTAGCTGATATATTAGGTCCACAAAACACAGAGTTCCTAAAGATGATGTATGCAGCTCAAAAAGCACAGAGTAAAGATGAATACTATACATTAGCTAAAAAATTGATACAAGAAGAACATTATCAACCACAAGAAAAACCACAAGAAAAAAATAATTTGTCACAAGCTGATTACAAAAAATATTACACAAAACAGAATCACGATTTTGGTTATGTCCAAACTTCCATGGCTAATCAAAAAGATAACATAGGTGGTTATTTAGAACATCATTTAGAAAAAGAAAATAAAGATAGTCAGTTCATTTTTTTTGGTACAAACCCATTTTATCTTTTGAATCGTTCTGATACATGTCATAGAGTGCCTAAAGAAGTTTTACTTTATTCCGTTGGAGACTTTTACGTAAAGGATTTGGATGGAAAAGAAATAGTAATCCCATTTAACACAACAGATTCAACACGGACGTTGCTATCAACTCTGTTACAACTTAGTAGCAAAAACAATGAAATTGAATTGAAGGTGGCCGATAATGATCGTGATATAATGTTTAATGGCGAGAACATTCGTCTTCATCTATGCTCGCAGCAAAAGAATGAGAATTTTTCAACATTTAATCAACACAATTATGCAACAGCTCTTTTGGAGCTTAATAACTACAAATCGAATGAAGAAAAACTTGAAGCATTAACAAAAGCTGCAAATAATTTAAAAAAGATATGTAATTTCGTTCAATATGGTGAGAATAAGAATACTTTATATAATAGTCATATATTAGTAGGATCTTCTGTTCATGTCTTAAAGAGTATTGATTTGACGCATTTAGAACAAGAAAAGAACAAAGCATTAGACGATTTCAAAAAAGAAATAAAAACTCTAGAAGAGATTCTACAAGCACCATTAGAACGTGAACTACAAATATTTTTGCAAAAAAATACTGGATTGTGGGGTAATACATTTACTATTACACAAGATGACACTAATAAAACATTGACCATAAAAGCCACTTGCTGTATAAACAAATCGGTACCTGCTTTAGAACGCTTAATGAAAGATAAAGGAGTACATTATCAATGTCCTGTTCGTGGACCTAGTAGGGGTATTACGTTTCATTTTACAAATAAGGCTGATATCGCAAAGTTGAATAATGCACTTAAAAATGCAAATCTCAACCGAATATCACTAGGAGAAAACGGAGAGGAAGGAGCAAAAGATGGTGCAAATGTGGATCTTATGCAATTATCAAGCAACAACAAATCAGGAACAGGAAATAGTAAATTGACTATTAAAGAAAAAACTTCTAATTTAAAAACAAATTCTAGTACCCACTTCCGCAGGACACAATTTTTTTAAATAAAACCCTCTACTCTGCGGTGATATCTGTATTTAGTTTTGGTAAGGTTAAGTAAAATGCCTATTAGGATTGAGTGAGATAGCATTGACGAGCCACCGTAGCTAACAAGGGGGAGTGTCATACCTTTAGTAGGAAAAAGCCCAAGGCTAACAAAAGAGTTAATTGTTAAGGCTATAAAGAACATTGCAAAGATCGACATTATTATTATTCTGTGCATATAGTAATCGTCAATTATACTAAGCTCATTTTGTTTAAATTGGTTTTGCAACATAAAATCACCCTCTTCACTTAAAAACATTAGTATAGACAAAAACATGGTTCCATAAAAAGTAATAAGTAGCGTATAGCCAAACAACCCAAGTTCCTCGCCTATAACCGCAAAGATAAAATCGTTATGTGCATCAGGTAGCCTGTACTTTAACAAGCTCTCGCCTATGCCGGAACCTAAAAACCCACCCTTGTTAATAGAGCTAAGGGCAATTCTTAACTGATAGTTATCCCCATCGCCAAGCCCCACAAAGGTTAAAATTCTAAACCTTACATGCTCAAAGCATAAGGAGGATAAGATTAAAAACACAAAGGTTGCAAGGCCAAAAAGTACAACATACTTTGTTTTAATGTGCGAGAACAAAACCTGTATGCCTATTGTTGCACTGTAGATAATTATCATTCCGTAGTCTGGCTCAAGGGCAAACAAAAACGCAATGCCAGCAAAAATTGCAAGGTGAGTCAAAAAGTAATTAATATCATTTTTTTGCCAATACTTAAAAATAAATATCGAATGTATAACAATAAAAAAAGGCTTTAATACCTCAGATGGCTGAATACTTAAAAAACCAAAATCAATCCACCGCTGTGCCCCCTTAACACTACCCGGGGTAAATAGAACCAAGACAAGTAAAAATAAGCAAAAAATATAGGCAAAGAGGGAAATATTTATGATTTTTTTAAAATCTACCAAGGCAAAAAACGCCATGGAACAAAGTCCGCAGATAACAAAAAATAAATGTTTATAAAAAAAATAAAAATCCCCCGTTTCAAGCTTTTTAGAAACTGAGTAACTTAAGGAAAAAGACATCAGCAAGCCAAAAATAATCAAACACAAGGCAGGAATTAATATTGACTTTCGTGTTTCTTTGATTTTTAAATATAGGTAATATTTAAAATCCTGCAATAGGCTTTGTTTTTTTATCGAACGATAATCCGTTCTAATAACACGAATGTTCTGTAATGGTTTATCTTTAGTTGTCTCCTTACTAAGTGTTTCATTTTTTTCCTGCCTCATGTTAAATTTAACAACAATCTGTTTTTACATAGCTACTCCTTTACTATTACTTTTTGTAGTTTTATATTTAAAATGCAAGTTAAAAATAGATTTCGATTTTAAAGAAGGTGCTAAATTAAAAGAAAATCTTGCAAGGCTAGAGCTTGAAAATCAAAATCTTACAAAACAAGTTAATCAATTAAACATCAAAACTACAGAGCTTGAAACAAGGCTTGAAACCTTAGACGAGGTTAAAGACAAAAGCTCTTACCTTGAAGCGGAGAATTTAAAACTCTCAAAAGACAAAACTTTTTTGGAAACTAAACTTAAAGCTGCCGAAGATTATTTTGAAAAACGAGGACAAGAGCAAGCTAAGCTAGAAGAAGCATTTTTGCAAAAGGCTAAGGCATCAATTCTTGAAATTTCGGAGGGTATGATTAAAAGTTCAGTTGAAATTAATCACGAGTTTGCAAATCAAGCTCAGGAGGTAACAAAGCAAACAACAAAGGATTTGCTTGAAAAGTTTGAAACAACGGTAAAAAACCTTGAAGTTGTTAAAGAAATAGCAAGTGGCACAAAGAGTGACATTGATGCAATTAAAAATATTTTTAAAAACTCAAACTCCACAGGATTGCAGGGCGAGGCAATACTTATCAATACACTGCAAGACCTTGGTTTTACAGAAGGCAGAGACTATATATCGCAGTTTAATGCCCGCAAAGAGGGTGGTGGTAGCGACAAGCCAGATGCAATAGTTTATCTTAACGGGGGCAAGGATTTAATGGTAATTGATAGCAAGTCTTCAATGTATTTTTTAAACACAGAGCTTGAGGAGGCAGAGAGGGATAAAAAAATTAAGCAATCTATGGAGACTCACATCAAGACCCTTTCAAGCAAAAGCTACATCGAGAGTGTCAAAGAAGAGGTTTATAAAACAAAAGGCACTAAGCCAGACAAAGTGCATTTATTTATGTTTTTGCCAAGCGAGGATTGCATAAGAGTTGTTTTAAGGGCGTATCCTAGCTTTTATAGCGATGCTGTTTCAAAAAATATATATATCTGCGGACCCATCACTCTACATTATGCCTTAGATATTGCAAAGAGAGGGTTGCAAAATCACTACATTAACGAAAACTATGCCAAAATTATAGAGGAGGTAAAAATACTTATCGAGCGAACCGCAAGGCTAACAAAATATGCCGATGATATTGTTGTTAAGTATAATCAAATGGCAGATTCCATAGGTAACTTCCGTAGCTCTTTTGATGCCAGAATAATTCCCCAGCATAGCAAAATTAGCAAGCTCTTAGCAAAAACAGATAAAAGCATTCAAATAAGTGATGTGCAAATAAGTCAAGAAAATTCAAAACCACTAGAGCTTTTTGACAAACAAGGTTAAACTTATGATAAAAAAATATACATTTATCTTGCATAAAAAGTAATTTACTTTTACAAAGTTACAAGTAATAAAAAATTATAATAATTACATTCTTATATTTACTAAATATTACGATCATTTATTATTTAATATTGTTATCTATTTTAAGATGGAAGGTGCAAAAACATTCGAAGAGAAAAGAGCAGCATTCGAACATGAAGTTGATGCCCTTACAAAAGAATACAAAGAAGTGTGCAAGAATGAAGTAAAAAAAAGAATTGAGGAATGTAATGAAGGGGTTCTTGATCTATCGCATATTGCAGCTGAACAATATAATGATATGTGTTTGGTTTTACATGAAGTATTTAATAACGAATCTCTTAGAGAAAAACTTTCGCAAATAACATCAATAAATCTCTCGCTCAATAACTTAAACCGTATTACAGACATGAAATACCTTACAAGCTTAACAGAAGTGAATTTAGAGAAAAATGAGTTGAAGCATATACCTAATTTTACAGGATGCGATAGAATAACAAGATTAGTTATTGACTACAATCCTCTTAAAGAAGTATCTGAAGAAATATTAAAATACAAAAATTTACAAATACTTTCTTTAATTGGCTGCGATAACATTGATGAAATTAATTATTTACCAACAACAATAAAAGTGTTAGATGTAACCGATAGTGGATTTCCTTCGAACAATTTAATACAATACCCCCATATCAGGCTCGAAGAACTTATTGCACAGTCTCCTAATAATCAATACTACCAAGTTGTTGATCCAAGAAAGCCATTTAAAGTTCTTTCAACTGGTATCTTTCAAAATTTAAAAAGACTAAATATTGTATTCACATCTCTAAGTAATATTGATCATGATATTGAAAACCTTCCTCTTTTAGAAGAGCTTGATATATGTCACACTTCCGAAGATAAAGTTGTAACAATTGCTCCTAACATTTTAAAGTTACCTAGTTTAAAAAAACTAATTATAAATCAGGCAGACTGTGAAAGATTAGATAAGAGCAGTTGTAATATACTAGGTATACTAGCTGAATCTGGGGTTTCTATCGTAGATGAAAATGGCAATAGTATAAAGTTTGAATACAAACTAAATCAACCCAATAGTCAAGAGGAGGAATCAAGCTTTGAATATTATAGCGATGACGAAGAAGGGGAATATGAACAAGAGGAGTATGAAGAGGAGCTTAAAGAGCTACCCGAAGCAGAGGAGCTTAAGTATGGCTACGAAATAGATAAAAATGGCATTGTTAAACCAAAGCTTAATGTAAGTACAGAAAATTCTCCTCAGCAACAAAATGATAATAATCAAAAGCAAGATGGTGAAAAAGGTGAAGAGAGTTTATTGGGAAAAAGACTTCGTAATAATAACGAAGCCTTAACAAATCCTCTTCAACCTAATCAAAATTCTACAAGGCGAAGCCAAAGAATTCAAAATAAAATAGAGCAAAAGGAACACAAAAAACAAAACTCCCTGCAAAAGTAGATTGTTTTTTGTGTACAAATTTACCAAAGGTCTAATTAAACCTCTTTGAACTCTATTAACTTTAAGCTATCTTACTAAACTTAAAGCAGGCAAAGATGCCCCCGCCCGCCAGCTCGCAATTTTTAACCAAAAGGGGCAAGCTGGATTGTGTTTAATGGGGATGTTTAAAAATAAAGACCCCTCCCCTTTTTAGAGTGAGTAGTCAAAATAACCCCTCCCCTTTTAGGGGAGGTTGGGTGGGGTAATATCTATTAGACCTCTTCCTTAACCCCTACCATCTTAAACCCCTCCCCTTTTTAGAGTGAGTAGTCAAAATAACCCCTCCCCTTTTAGGGGAGGCTGGGTGGGGTTTTGAGATAGGTTAAAAAATATACTTTAAACATCCCCATTAAACACAAGCCCACTGGCAAAGTCAGGTTGGGGGCGTCTGTGGTAAGTTTTGTAAAATAGACCTCTTCCTTAACCCCTACCATCTTAAACCCCTCCCCTCTTAGGGGAGGTTGGGTGGGGTAATATCTATTAAACCTCTTTTATTCTATTAATCTTAAAAACCATAGCAAAACATAAAGTTATCTTACTAAAATTAACACACACGCCCC
>CAMDBF010000014.1 GCA_945889175.1 Rickettsia typhi | reverse complement strand
GTGTAAAAAGTTGTCGTTTTTGCTGATTTAATGCTCCAATAAAAGAAATTAGCCTTTGGATATAATATTTCTTTTGCAGTAGCTAAGCCTATAGTGTTTTTAGTTGGAAGTTTTTTTAATTTATTGAATATTGTAAAATATCAGATGCAACTCTTGTTTAGAGTTCGAAGATAATTTAAGGTTGAAAATTTGAACTAAGTAGTTTTTTTATTTAGTGTAAGATTTTATTATAGGGGTGGTATAAAATTGTACAAAAAATAAGCTTAACTATACCTACTCTCCCAGAATGAACCAGTACCATTGGCTGTTTTAAGTTTCACGATTGAGTTCGAAATGGGATCCCGTGGTTCCTTAAACAAATAATAGTTAAGCTAATTTTTTATACAATATTAAGTTTAGCACATTAGATTGTGAATAAGATTACAAAAATTTTGTACTGCATACAATACAATACGCATTAAAACAATCAAGCTATTAGTACTGCTTAGCTGAACGCGTTACCACGCTTACACTTGCAGCCTATCAACGTAGTAGTCTACTACGGCTCTAATTGGGAAATCTAATCTTGAGGTTGGTTTCGCACTTATATGCTTTCAGCGCTTATCCATTCCACGCTTAGCTACCCAGCGATGCCATTGGCACGACAACTGGTACACCAGAGGCGTGTCCACTTCGGTCCTCTCGTACTAGAAGCAGATCCTCTCAAATTTCCAACGCCCACGGCAGATAGGGACCGAACTGTCTCACGACGTTCTGAACCCAACTCACGTACCACTTTAATGGGCGAACAGCCCAACCCTTGGGACCTTCTTCAGCCCCAGGATGTGATGAGTCGACATCGAGGTGCCAAACACCGCCGTCGCTATGGACGCTTAGGCGGTATCAGCCTGTTATCCCTAGAGTACCTTTTATTCGTTGAGTGATGGCCCTTCCTCACAGAACCACCAGATCACTATGACCGACTTTCGTCTCTGCTCGGCTTGTCAGCCTTGCAGTCAGGCTAGCTTATGCCATTGCACTCAAAAACTGGATTTCTATACCAGTTGAGCTAACCTTCGCACGCCTCCGTTACGCTTTAGGAGGCGACCGCCCCAGTCAAACTACCCACCATGCACTGTCTCACAGATGCTCTACATCTGCTGGTTAGAAATTGTAAATCAAAAAGGTGGTATTTCAAGGACGACTCCATCCAGACTAGCGTCTAAACTTCACAGTCTCCCACCTATCCTACATATCTAATTCACAATTTCAATGCAAAGTTGCAGTAAAGGTTCATAGGGTCTTTCCGTCTAACCGCGGGTACACCGCATCTTCACGGCGAATTCAATTTCACTGAGCATATCCTGGAGACAGTGGGGAAGTCGTTACGCCATTCATGCAGGTCGGAACTTACCCGACAAGGAATTTCGCTACCTTAGGACCGTCATAGTTACGGCCGCCGTTTACTAGGGCTTAGCTTCAATGCTTGCACATCTCCGTTTAACCTTCTAGCACCGGGCAGGCGTCAGGCCATATACATCCTCTTAAAACGAGTTAGCATAGCCCTGTGTTTTTGATAAACAGTCGCTACCCCCATTTCTGTGCCACCCTTCCGCAGTTGCCTACAAAAGGGTCGTTCTTTTTCCGAAGTTACGAACGTAATTTGCCTAGTTCCTTCAGGATACTTCTCTCAATCATCTTGGTATACTCTACCCACCCACCTGTGTCGGTTTACGGTACGGACTATAAGCTTGGGCTATTTCTTGGAACCCTCTCAAAAGCAAACTCAATCCAATAAGAGTCTACAATATCAAGAATCCGTCAACTCCAAGCAGGCTCATGAATATTAACATGATTACCATCGGCTACCCCTTTCGGGTTTACCTTAGGCTCCGGCTAACCCTACGCAGATTACCTTGACGTAGGAAACCTTGGGTTTATGATGTGTATGTTTCTCGCATACATTTCGTTACTTATGTCAGCATAATTACTTCTGATACCTCCACGGTTGCTTACGCTTCCGCTTCGCAGGCCTACAGAACACTCCGCTACCGATTGATTCTTTGATAATTTAATTTTTTATTTTAAACATTTATTTAATTGTTTGAAAACAAACATTTATTTAATTGTTTGAAAACAAACAATTAAATTATCATCAAATCAATCCCGCGTCTTCGGTACGTTGCTTTAGCCTCGTTACATCTTCGGCGCAAAAAGGCTTGTTTAGACCAGTGAGCTATTACGCTTTCTTTAAATGATGGCTGCTTCTAAGCCAACATCCTGGCTGTTTTGGCCTTTTCACTTCCTTTACCACTTAGCAACGATTTGGAGACCTTAGACGGCGATCTGGGTTTTTATCCCTCTCGACTACGGCCGTTATCAGTCGCAGTCTGCCTTCCCGCATTTATAAATCTTGGTATTCGTAGTTTAGTTAGGATCGATAAGGTCGAAGACCCCTCTAGCCTATTAAGAGCTCTACCCCCAAGATTAAACATGCGAGGCTCTACCTAAATAGATTTCGCAGAGAACCAGCTATTTCCAGCCTTGATTAGCCTTTCACCCCTAATCACAGCTCATCCCATGTTTTTTCAACAACAACGGGTTCGGTCCTCCAGTAAGTTTTACCTCACCTTCAACCTGGCCATAATTAGATCGACTGGTTTCGGGTCTAATCCGCACAACTAAACGCCCTGTTAGGACTTGCTTTCGCTACGCCTACAGCTTATTGCCTTAAGCTTGCCATGCAGATTAAGTCGCTGACCCATTATACAAGAGGTACGAGGTCACACCCATTCGTAAAGAATGGAAGCTCCCACAGATTGTAAGCATTTGGTTTCAGGTCTATTTCACTCCCCTTATCGGGGATCTTTTCACCTTTCCCTCACGGTACTAGTTCACTATCGGTCATCAAGTAGTATTTAGCCTTGGAGGGAGGTCCCCCCATGTTCAAACAGGATTTCTCGTGTCCCGTTCTACTCGAATTCTTAATTGCTTTTTACCTGTACGGGGCTGCTACCCTGTGTTGCTGAGCTTTCAATCTCATTCCAGTTATTACAATTAAGACATTGGGCTGATCCCGGTTCGCTCGTCACTACTACGGGAATCTCGGTTGATTTCTTTTCCTTCAGTTACTTAGATATTTCAGTTCACTGAGTTCGCCTTTACAAACTATGAATTCATCTGTAAATACCGCCATATAGACGGTGGGTTGTCCCATTCGGAAATCCGCGGGTCACAGCTTCTTGTCAGCTCGCCACGGCTTATCGCAGACTAGCGCGTCCTTTATCGCCTCTTGATGCCAAGGCATCCACCAAATGCTCTTAAATATTTAATACATATTGTATGCAGAACAAAATTTTTGTCTCGTGAAATTAAAATTCGTTTATCCGTTTTTTGTTGGAAAAACTTTATTTAATTTTATAAATCTTTATCACACTAATGTGCTTCACTTGTAAAACCAAGATTCGTAGCAACTTAAAAAAAGAAGCTAACTTTTATTTCTTGGTTTGTAAATTATTATCGATATTGCTAACAAGTCAACAATTTTTTTAATTTTTTTTTAAATATTTTATGCAATATCAGACGAGTCCTTTAAATATAAGCTCTGCCCTGATATAAAAATAATAATATTTTTAATGAATTTACTTTATTTTTTAAAAAACTACGATATACTTTATATTATTAATAAAATATTCTTCATTATTGCTATCAAAATACTTATGCATTTCATATTATCGCTTATATTAACTTTTATTACTACAAGCGCATGTCTTGCAAAACATTCAAAACATTCTTCTAATCAAAAAAAACCTCAAATTACCATATCTACTATATTAATAGACATGGATTCTAAGCAAATTTTACAAGAAAAAGAGGCGACAAAGCAACACTCCCCAGCCTCACTAACTAAGTTAATGACATTATATATAGCTTTTTCAAAAATTAAAGCTGGCGAAATAGGCTTTGATGACAAAGTATTGGTTTCACACAAAGCTACCTTGCAAAAACCAAGTAAGATATATCTAAAAGAAGATGACACAATATCTGTCTATGATTTAATATCTAGCATAATTGTACACTCTGCAAATGATTCTTCATATGCGCTTGCCGAATATATAGCTGGCTCTCACGAAACATTTGTTAAAACAATGAACGATCAAGCACAAAAGTTAAAAATGTATTCTACAAATTTTGAGAATGCTAACGGCTTAGATAATAAAAATCAATTTAGTACAGCAAGGGATATAGCAAGGCTGAGCATGGCATTACACGATGATTTTAAAGAATTTTATCCAATCTTTGCAAAAAAAGATTTTGAGTACGATGGACGAACTTATAATACCCACAACTCTATTGTTGCAAACTACGATGGTGCAACTGGCTTAAAAACTGGCTTTGTGAATTCATCAGGTTACAATATAGCATCTACGGCAAAAAGAGGAGATCATAAAGTTCTCGCAGTTGTACTTGGGGGCAGAACTGCAAAGGAAAGAGATCTTTATGTTGCTGAATTGCTCGATTACGGTTTTACTTTTTTAGCCGGAAGACCTGAAGAAAATCTTGGTTACGACATAGTGGCTTCAAAATAAATTAATTACATCAAATAAATTATTTAATTCTTTATTAAATTTTATATTTTTTGAACTATCTTGTTCTTTATATACATAAAATGCTAATAAATTTTATAATATGTAGAAACAAAATTATTTTTCTTATTAAAATACTTGACTATAACAAATAGTAGTAATAATTATTAAATAATAAATTGATATGAATTTAATTTATTTTACCTATATACAAAATCTAGAAAAAAATATTTTGTATCCATACACTATAAATTAAATTGTGTTTTTTGCAACATTCATCTTTTGTATTCTTATATTTATTTTGCATGTTTAATAATAATAGGGGCTTTAACAGCAACTTCAACAAGAGTTTTAATTTTAACCAAAAAACAAATGAAGACTTTAATTTTAACAACGAAGGACATGATAGTTATGTTTCTAAGTTCGCCAGTATATTTATTGACGACAACCATAATCTGCAAAATGCAATTGACACACTCTACGAATCTGAAAAAATCTTTGTTTCCTTTGAGTATCAAAAAATAGACAGCTATAATGAAAAGCTCTCTCTACTCTGCATCTCAAACGATAAGGATACTTATATTATAGATATGATGCAAGAAGATATAGATGATGACATGTTACAAAAATTGTTATTTGACGATAAAATACAAAAGGTAATATACGATGCAAAAAAAGCTTTATCAACACTTTACTCAAGATACAAAAGAATCTCAAAAAACATTTTTGATTTACACATAGCATCCATGTTATGCAATCCCGAAAAAAACTGCGATTATAGAGATGTTTTGTTTCAAAACTTTGGCACCACATTTAAAGTTAGAGACCCGATTAAAATTAACTATAAATTAAGGCCACTCAGTCCTAAATCCATTGATAGAGTAACAATAAGTGCTCAGTCTCTTAGATTGTTATACAATTTTTTACACAAAGAGCTCAAAACAAGCTCTCGTACATCAATACATAATGACATCGTTGCCGAATTTATGCAGGATCCTAGTGTGTACGAGAAGAGTGTTGAAAATGCTTGGCTAAAAATTCAATTCAACACAACAAGGATGGACATTGTAAGAAGAATTAAAAAAATTGCTGAATGGCGTGAATTAACGGCTAAACGCATGAACATAAACCCCTATACAATACTCAGTGATGCAACCCTTATCGATATAGCTGAAAAAAATCCAACTTCACACGAAGAACTTTCTGAGGTTAAAAATTTAAACAAATCAATATTAAGAGCTATACACTCAAGAAGGATAATATCGGCAATAACTGCAGCACAAAAAGTCATTCTCGAAAAAACAGATATCGAAGCCGATGTTCAAGATATTCCAAACAAGTACATTCCCCTTGTTGATATGTTTAAGATCTTGTTAAGAGTAAAATCCCAACAATACAATATATCTGCAACCCTTATAGCAAACAACAGAGATCTTGCTGTTGTGGCACTTTTCGATAACCCAAAAGTTAAATGCATGAGTGGCTGGCGTTTTGAGGCATTTGGGCAGGATGCCTTAAGAATGAAAAACGGAGAGATAGGTCTAATTTACGAAAGTAATCAGTTTATAATATTCGAAAATCAAAAGGAAAATATGAACTATCCTAAAAAAGATTAATAAAAAATATTTACTAAAAACTCCATTTGTCATCCTGTAATCACCTAGAGGACAAAACTTTACTAAAATCTCAGGGTAACTGATCGCAAATCTAATATTGTAATTTCAAGCACGAAGATATGCGGTTAGTAAAGAAATAATCAACTAAACAATGAGCTTATTTACTAAAATGATAATCTAGAAGATATATTATTTTAGTACCGCTAAAAAACTCTAGAGAGGTTCATTTACAAAAAAGATGATCGAGGAATAGATTAGTTGAGATAACATCAATATATCAAACAAGATATTTGATATTGCAAAATGTATACCAAGCTATATTATCCACAAAATCCACTGCTATTTATGCTATGTAAGACTAGTGATTAAAAGCATCCGAGCCAGAAAAGCCTTGAATGTCAAGGTCGCAAATTAAGTTAAGAGCATCAAAACATCTGTAAGCTATTTCATGCCTTTTAGTTGATTCTAACATTTTTAGCATTCCTGCTTTAATTCTGTGTAAATAAAGAACATCAGATATAGCATAATCAATTTGCTCCTTACTAAGAACAGCGGAACCCCAGTTGCTTGTTTGTTGTTCCTTATCCAAAATAACATCCGTGAACTCTCTTACGAGAGTTTTAAGTCCGTGTCTATCAGTATAGGTTCGAACTAATTTTGAAGAAATTTTTGTACAGAAAATATTGGGGATAAATTGTATCTTTAAATAATACTTTATTATTGCAACATCAAATCTTGCAAAGTGAAAGATTTTTTCAACACTTGGGTCGGTAAGTAACTTTATAAGATTTGGCGATTGAAAATCGGAATCTAAATTAAATTTTACTAAAACAATATTATTATTTTCGTCGCACATTTGAATTAAACACAGCCTATCTCTTAGTATGCTAAGGCCCATTGCCTCAGTGTCTATAGCTATGCTTTTGCCAAGTCCAGCGAGGTCGCTTGGAATGTCATTATAAAATAATTTATAGGCATGGGTTTTTTTATTATTCATTTAAATAAATATAATTAATATCCGGTTTGAATTCTTTCGACTAGCTCTTTAATTGTAGGAGTAAAATTGCCATTTTGATACCAAGGATCTTGACGCAACCTAAAGCCCAAGGACCCAGAGAACATTAAGTTATTGTCAATGTCGTTTGTATGTATAGCATTTTGCAAGCTTTTTTGAATACAAAAGCTTCTTGGGTCAGGCAATTTACCAGTTGTAAATCCTTCATGATGGGTTGACCAATTACTAAATTTGCAAAAAGATAAACATCCCATGCAATCCTTTTGATCGGTAAGTATTGTATTTTTTACATCAGGGGTTACAAAAACAATCGTATCATCTGGGGTTCTGATAGGTTCGCTATTTCCACTCGCAATCCATTGTTTTACATTATTTTCATCCTCGGCTCTAACAAAGATAGATCTTGCTCTTGCACCAAATTTAAACTCGTAGTTGAAGGTTTCGGTTTTTTCACGAGAAAAAGGAACTTGCCTTTCACTCCTTGCTATAAGATCGTTTAGAAAATTATTTTTTACCGCCGAAGAATAAAACCCAGTTGGGCTAAAATTATTTAAAAAGACATCACCTTCACCTAAGGATGCTAACTTTTGCTTCCACTCCTTTGACACAGGACTTTCCTCTGTAAAAATTGGTCTTGTACCAAATTGAAACATAATTGGTCCAATCTCAGGATTGTTAAGATAATGCTCATAGTCCTTAACATGCCACACTCCACCAGCAAATATAATTGGCACTTCGTTAAGACCAACCTCGTTCATAAATTTTCTAATTTCAGCAATTCTTGCATAAGGATCTTGCGGCAAAAGTGGATCTTCGGCATTTGACAGTCCGTTATGCCCGCCCGCCCTCCAAGGGCATTCGTAGACAACAGCACCAAGCCAGTGAGAGAATTTTTCGTACGACCTTTTCCATAAAATTTTAAAAGCCCTCATGGATGATACAATAGGATAAAAGTGAACTCGATACTTGTCAGATATTTCACCAAGCTGGTAAGGCATTCCGGCTCCACATGTTACACCATGAATCAATCCTTTTGTCTTTTCAAGCACTCCTTGCAAAACTCTTGAAGCTCCCCCCATTTCCCATAAAACATTCATATGAATCCTTCCTGCTCCACCTGATATATCAAAGGCTCTTTTTGCTTGAGAAATTGCGGCTTTTATTCCGTAGGATACAAGTTCTTCGTGTCTTTCAAGTCTAGTTGTGCCTCTGTACACTATTGGTTCGTAGATGCCATTATCATTGATATAATCCGCATTCACGCCAGAAAATGTACCAACCGCACCATTTTTTGCAAAGTGTCCAGCAGTTATACCGTTGCTTACACCTATTCCTTTACCACCTTCAACAATAGGCAAAACATTTTTACCTGCAACAAAAATAGGTTCAAGAATTTTTTTTAGACTATCGGAAGTCATAGATATTGACATAGTCATTAGAGAGCTATAAAAAAGAAATAACAATCTTTTAATTGCTATTAACAAGCAAATAACATAAACTATTCTAAGCTAAAGTATAAATTGTATCTTGTCAATTAATATATTTTTTGATTATGAGTCTTTCACTTAACTACATTAGGCAAAATTTTGAAGCATTTACATCGGCAATGCAGTCTAGGGGCTATAAAGATGTTAGCCCCGCCTTCCTCTTGCAACTTGATGAGGAAAAAAGAAGCCTTATTTTGCAAATGGAAACCTTACAAAATAAAAAAAACATGCTTGCAAAACAAATAGGATTTGCAAAAGCAAAGGGTGAGAGTTGCGAGGCTTTAATGAGCGAGTCTAACATTGTTAAAGATGAGCTTGCAAAGGTAGAGTTTTTAGCTAGTCAAAAAGAAGTGGAATTAAATTCAATTTTAATAAGGCTTCCAAACATATTACTTAGCGATGTGCCAATTGGTAAAGATGAAAATGATAATGTTGAACTAAAAAAGGTTGGGAATATAAAAAACTTTAACTTTACTCCAAAAGAACACTTTGAAATTGGGGCAAATCTGGAATCTATGGATTTTGAAACAGCCGCTAACATAGCTGGTTCAAGATTTGTGTTTTTGTATGGCAAGCTTGCAAAACTTGAAAGAGCACTAATAAACTTTGCATTAAAAGAACTAGGTCTACAAGGCTACACGGAGGTCTCCCCTCCTTTGCTTGTTAATGAAAAGGCTTATTTTGGTACTGGTCAATTACCAAAGTTTGAAGGTGACTTTTTTAAAACAACTGATAATAGATTTTTAATCTCAACTTCCGAAATAAGTCTTACAAATATAGTTAATGATAAAATTGTACCAGAACACAAACTTCCGCTAAGATACACAGCATTTACTCCTTGCTTTAGAAGCGAGGCTGGCTCAAGCGGTAAAGATACAAAAGGTATGATAAGGTTGCATCAGTTTTACAAGGTCGAGATGGTGTCAATAACAACGCCGGAGCAAAGCTTTGAAGAGCACGAAAGAATGCTTGGAATTACCGAAAGCCTTTTGCAAAAGCTTGAATTACCATATAGAGTAGTAAATTTATGTAGCGGAGACATTGGAGCAACCGCCGCTAAAACATATGATATTGAGGTTTTTATGCCGGGGCAAGGTAGGTATCGTGAAGTTGCTAGTATTTCAAACACTCTTGACTATCAAGCTCGCAGAATGATGGCTCGTTTTAAAAGAGCCGAGAATAAAAAAAATGAATATTTACACACCCTCAATGGCACGGCAATTGCATGTGGTAGAATAATCTGTGCAATACTTGAAAACTACCAAATCCAAGATGGTGATTTTGAAATGCCAAAAGCATTAGAACTTTAAGGTTGTTAGGCCATTTTCTTTTGCAAAAAATATTGATATTAATTATTAATTTAGCTTAATATTTATGAAAATTCTACTCAACATAATCTCTTCTTCTCTTTGCATTAGCTTAGTAAGCTTTAATGTTTTTGCTACAAGCCCAGATTATTCATCCGTTGTATCAAACATAATGCCAAGTGTTGTAAGCATTAACGCAACCAAGGTTTATAATAAAAACGACACAGATTTACAAAAAGCAAAACAAATTGAAGATTTATTTAATTTACTGGGAATTAAAAATCCTGACACCGAACTTGAAAATCAATCCGATGATAAAATTAACTCAATTGGCTCTGGCTTTTTTATTGGCGAAGATGGTTATTTAGTAACTAATACACATGTTGTTGAGGATGCTGTCAAAATTGAGGTTGTATTAAACGATGGAAGGTCTTACATTGCAAATCTTGTTGCCAGCGACAAACCAACAGATATATCCGTAATTAAACTCTCTAATGTAAAATATAGCGAACAAGGTAAATTTAAATCTGTTAAATTTGCAAATTCCGATGATGTAAAAGTAGGCAATACAACCATTGTTATTGGCAATCCATTTGGACTTGGAAGCAGTGTTACAACTGGCATTGTGTCAGCTAGAAATCGCATGTTAAACTCCTCACCCTATAACGATTACTTACAAACTGATGCAAGCATCAACTTTGGCAATAGCGGCGGACCTTTGTTTAATTTAGACGGTGAAGTTATTGGCATTAATACTGCAGTCTACAGTAATAATAATGGCGCAAATTTTGGCATAGGATTTGCAGTTCCTTCAAATGTTGTAAAAGATATCTCGGAAAGACTCATTAAGGACAAAAAAATTACTCGTGCTTGGCTTGGTATTTTAGTTTCGGAAGTCAACAATAAAATTGCTGAAAGTACTTATTACAAAGGTAGTGGCGGTGCTTTTGTAAGTAAAATTATTGATAAATCGCCAGCTTCACTCGTCGATATAAAAGAGATGGATATTATTACTGAAATTGGGGGTAAAAAAATTACTAACTTTAATAATGTGCCAATTGTAGTATCTTCTCTTGATATAGACAAGGAGGTTGCGATAAAATTATTTCGCTTTGGTAAGGAGATGGAAATTAAAGTTATATTGAAAGCTTTGGCAAATGAAAGTCAAGCTGTTGAAAAAAAACAAAAGCAATATCAAACCGAAGAAAAACAAGCTACGGTTAGCGGTTTAAATGTTAGTAATTCAACTGATAAAAATGGTGTTGTTGTAAGATCGATTGATTCATCATCTGAAGTCTTCAGTAGCAAGTTAAAAAAAGGAATGGTTATTACTCAAATTGATTCCTATCCTATCAAAAATATTGATAATTTTGTTGAAGTATTGACAAAATTATTTTCCGAAAGTCGTTACACAGTTTTACTTAAAGTAACCGATGGTAAGGCAGATGACATAATTCCCGTTTCTTTTAGATAGGTTACTTTTTAAGCAATAACATATCGGCTAAAACGCATCTTGCCATTGCCTCGCAAACTGGCACCGCCCTAATGCCAACGCATGGGTCATGCCTACCCTTTGTAATAATACTAGTATTATTACTTTGTATGTCAATTGTGTGGCGGGGAATTAAAATGGAACTCGTAGGCTTAATGTATATTCTTATAATTAAGTCCTGCCCTGTTGAAATACCACCTGCAATCCCACCATTATTATTTGAGGAAAATCTAATTTTACCATCTTCATAAAACATTTCATCTGCATTTTCTTCACCCTGTAAAGCTGCACTTTCAAAGCCTGCACCAATTTCAATACCCTTCACAGCATTAATTGACATCATTGCGTCCGCAAGCTTAGCATCAAGCTTGTAATAAATTGGCTCACCCAAACCAACTGGCATGTTCGAAACTCTAACTTCAACAACCGCTCCAAGGCTTGACCCATTTTTACGAACATTAAGCAAAGATTCCTCCCATTTTACAACAACATCTGCATCGGCTGAAAAAAATGGATTATTATCGATTTCATTGCAATCAAAATTATGATTATTAGCTTTAATTTTACCAATCTGAACCAAATGTCCTGTAACCTTAATATCACTAAATTTATCAATAACTTTTTGTGCAACAGCGCCAGCTGCAACTCTCATTGCAGTCTCCCTTGCCGAAGACCTTCCACCGCCTCTATAGTCCCTAATTCCATATTTTTCGTAATAAGTATAATCAGCATGCCCCGGTCTAAACTTATCCTTAACATCACCATAATCGTGACTTTTTTGATCCTTGTTCCAAATAACTATGCTAATTGGGGTTCCAGTTGTTTTGCCTTCAAAGGTACCCGATAATATTTCAGCAATGTCATCCTCGCCCCTTTGGGTTGTAAATTTACTTTGCCCCGGTTTTCGCTTATCTAAAAAGGGCTGAATGTCTGCCTCCGTAAGGTCAAGCAAGGATGGGCATCCATCAACTACGCAGCCTATTGCCTTGCCGTGACTTTCGCCCCATGTTGTAAATCTAAAGATTTTACCAAAAGAATTAAAAGACATTTATCAAAAACAAACTAAATACTTCTTAAATAAAATCCACCCTTAAGTTTTGTTATTAAGCCCTCAAGCTCAAGCTCACAAAGAACCGACAGAACCATAGATGGCGACTCTTGTAAAAATTCAATAATATCATCAGTATTAACAGGGGTAAGAGATAGTAAATTTAAAACCTGAGTTTTTATTTTAACAATCTGAATACCATGCATAAATATTACAATTTAATAAAAAATTTAGTATTTTTTATGTCAAGCAAATTAATGTTACAGTTGTCAAAATGATAATAACCATCACCATCACTCTTAACGATATTAAAAGTGTTTTGACCGCTGGAACTGCCTAAGTTAATATAATTATCATTACAAAAACCAAAATGATTCAAAGAACCATCCATCAACACATCCATCAAATCGTTAAATATAGATGCAGATGTCTCACCGCCCCCTGCCCCAGGTCCGCTAAAAAAGAACTTACCTTGATTTTGCACACAAACTTCAACCCCGTTTAAATTGCTATCGGTTAAATAAAGTTGGCTATTTGGAGTTACAAGACAAGGCAAAACACCTACAAACATGTCTTTTTGCAATCCACCTTTATCATCATGATTTTTAATAATTGCAAGTAACTTAATTTTCAAACCAAGGGACTTTGCATATTCTATATCTTTTTTTGTAATATCTTTAATGCCTTTAAATATCACAGATGCAAAATCAACAAAACCACCAAAGCAAATTGAAGCCAAAATTGTAGCCTTGTAAGCGGCATCAATACCATCAATGTCACTACGAGGATCTGCCTCGGCATAACCAAGATCCATTGCCATTTTAAGCGCTGATGCAAAATCCATATCATTATCATACATCTTGGTTAAGATGTAATTTGATGTACCATTGACTATGCCATTTAAACTTGTAATTTTTGCAAATCTTGCTCTGTCTTTTAAAGTTTTTACAATAGGTATCCCGCCACAGCAACTTGCTTCAAACAAAAATTTTACATTATGTTTATCAGCAAGCTTAGAGAGTTCATGAGACCTTGAGGCAATTAAATCTTTATTTGCACTAATTAAATGTTTGCCAGAGTTTAGAATTTTTTTAGAATACTCAAAAGCAAGCTCTGTACCGCCTATGGTTTCAATAACAATCTTAACATCCTTGTCGTTTAATATGTCATCAATATTGTTTGTCCACTTTGTAACTCCTAGGATGTCTTTAGAAATCTCTCTTCGGGTCATTACATATTTAACAAGACACTCATTTGACTTGTGATGTACCTGTTTTAAGGCATTTTGCACAAGAGATTGATTTTGCTTAATGAGCTTAAAACTAGCTCCGCCAATATTACCAAAACCCAGTATAGCAATTGACATAAATTAAAATATTATGATAATTTTCTTTTCAACACTTTTGCAAAAGCATTATAAATCTAACTTAAGGACGGCTTATGTCAAGTGAAATAAACCTCTTGTATTTAACAAAAATCATTATAGATATTTTAACAACAAAGATTTAATAAAAAATATTTTTTACCTTTTTATGAACGAGGCAATAATGATACTTACAATAATGGTGAACCCTAGCTACATAGTCAACGGCAGCTCAGCCTTAACAACAAACATTGTTGAGTACAAAGACATGGCTAAATGCACAAATGGCGTTACTCAATTAAAAAACACTTATAAATTAGCTGGTCATTTACTTGTTGAGGCAACCTGCGTAGAAAAATAAAAAATTATTTTTGGTGTTTTTTATGCTTAAATGCCTTAGCTAAAAAAATATGTAAAATTAAAACAATAAACAAAAAACACCCTAAAATCCAGTGTGCAAGGATAGCTACAAATCTAATTCCTTCATCGCCAACATAGTAAAGCATAATTCCACTGGATATTATAAAAAATTTCTTGTGTAAAAAATAATTACCTTTACATTCTTTTTTGAATGAATTAATTTTTTGCTAAAAATGATAAACGAACTATCTTACATAATTTACTTTTGCATATCTGCAATCTTTGTTGGTGGATTGTTTGGGGTGTTTTTGTTACAAAGTAATGTTAAAAAAATTCTTGCTCTAGCTGGGATGCAAAACGCACTTATTGCTTTGTTTTTAGTTAGCGGCTATGTAAAGGACTCGGTTATGCCAATACATCAGCATGGATTAAGCTTGAGCACTTCAAATGTTAGTGATCCAGTTCCATCAGTTTTAATGCTTACCGCAATTGTTGTAGGATTTTGTCTATCTTGCCTTGGATATGCTTTTGCTATAAAGCTTGCATCTTTTAAAAATGACAAAAAATAAATATTTACTTGACTATGTAAAACACATTATGTAAATTTAAGTAAATATTTTTTATAAAAATTTTACTCTTTGTGGCGGGCGTAGCTCAGTTGGTAGAGCACCAGTCTGTGGCTCTGGTGGTCGCGGGTTCAAGCCCCGTCGCTCGCCCCACGATGTAGTAGAATTATTTTGCATTAGTTGACACAATTTTTATGAGACACGGATTAAAAGGTCGTAAATTTAACAGAGACAAAGGAGCAAGAGCTGCCTTATTAAGAGCTTTAGCAACATCTTTACTTGCAAATGGCAAAATTCAAACCACTGTAGCAAAGGCTAAGGATATTAGACCCGTGGTTGAAAAAATCATTACAAAAGCTAAGGCTGGCAAGGGCGACCTTAATGCAGTTAGAGCTTTGTACGACTTTTTATACACTAAGGAAGCTGTTGAAAATGCTTTTAAATTTGCCGAAATTAACAAGGCAAGACCGGGTGGCTATTTAAGAATTCTTAAAAATGGTAGAAGACATGGTGACCATGCTCCAATTGCTATTATATCTTTTGTTGAAGGTCTTGAAGCTGTAACTAAAGCGGTTTAGTGATAAAGCATTTTTCTTTTATTTAATGTGCGGAATCGTAGGCTATGTTTCATCTAGGGACTTAATTTGTCAAAATCTTTTACAATCCTTAGTAAAACTTGAATACAGAGGTTACGATTCTGTAGGCTTTTCTTTTATTGACAAGTCGCAAAATAATAAAATTAACACAATTAAAGCATCTGGCAGAATAACAAATTTTCTGCAAACATTAGAATTCAATAATTACAAATCAAATGTAGCCATAGCTCACACAAGATGGGCAACTCACGGTGTTGCAAGCGATGTCAACTCCCATCCACATTCAAACGAGATAGCTTCGGTTGTTCATAACGGAATCATTGAAAACTATCTTGAAATCAAACAAAGGCTTGAAAAGCGCTTTGAATTTAAAAGTCAAACCGATACAGAAACAATCCTAGCCTTAATAAGTAGTTTTGCAAAGGATACATCTTTAAATCAAATAGCACAATTTTTATTTAACGAGCTCAAAGGTGCATTTGCAATAGTTGCAATACTTAAAGGTTATGATGATGTAATTCTTGGGCTTAAAAATAAATCCCCTTTAATAATAGGTCTTGGCGATGGCGAAAACTATCTATCAAGCGATGTATATGCAATTGCAGACAAAACTAATAAATTTATCTTTCTTGAAGATGGTCAATTTGTTATACTTGGCAGAGAATCTTTTGAAATTTTTGACAAAAACGGAAAACAAATAACAAATCCAATCATTGAAACCATAAACATTGAAAATACTCAAAATTCAAAAAATGGCTACGACTCCTACATGCTTAAGGAGATTAACGAGCAGTCAAGCGTTATAGCACAAAATTTAAAACAGCATCTTGATGCCAATTATAATATTAATTTTAATAATGTTAATTTTAATCTTGGTCAATTTAAAAAACTATCCATTATTGCCTGTGGAACCTCCTTTTACGCTGGTTTTTTATTAAAATACTACTGCGAGTCTATAGCTAAAACAAGTGCCGATTGCGAAATAGCATCCGAGTTTAGGTACAGAGATATTGTGTTTGAAGACTCAACACTTTACATTTTTTTATCCCAGTCGGGCGAAACTGCCGATACCCTTGCCGCTCTTGACTTTGTCAATAAAAATAAAAAACAAACCTCCAAAACATTATCAATAGTTAATGTAAAATTAAGCTCAATTGCAAAAGCATCGGATGGCGTTATTGAGTGCTTCTCGGGCCCTGAAATAGGAGTTGCCTCAACAAAAAACTTTACAACACAGGCGGTATCTTGTTTGTTAATCGCTCTTAAAATAGCTAAGGATAAATCAATACCTTTTAGCAATTCTATCTTGGAGTCTTTAAATTCGCTTTCTGGAAGATTCTACACATTTTTAAACGACAAAACAAATATCGACTTTCTTAAGTATCATTCGGCAAGAATCTCCAAATCGCCAAAAGTAATGTTTGTTGCAAGATCTTTTTTGTACCCAATAGCTCTTGAGGGTGCATTAAAACTTAAAGAGCTAGCATACATCCCAACCGAAGGCATAGCCTCGGGCGAGCTTAAACACGGGCCTATTGCACTTGTTGACGAAAATCTTATTTCTATATGTCTTTTATCTAAGTACATTTTGCAAAACAAATCCGAATCCTCAGTGCAGGAGATACTAGCAAGAAATGGTGACTACATTGTTATTGCCGACTACTCCCCAGATGTTCAAAGCGGAATACTTAGTAAAAATGTGTTAAATATACAAACAATCACTCAGGGGCTTGACTCCTTTGTATTGCCCTTGGCATATATACCTGCAATTCAATTAATTAGTTGCTATACTGCCACAATCATGAAGCTTGATGTTGACAAGCCTCGTAACCTAGCAAAATCTGTTACAGTTGAATAGTTAAAAATTTGCTTATGCCCGTTGAAGTAAAAAAATGGCTTTTTACAACTCTTACACTCTGCTGTGGGTTTTCGTGGTATGTAAGCCCAGTCCGAATAATCGACTATAATCTTGCAATACACTTTATCTTTGTGGCAATTTTTTTTATTAATCTTTGGCTAGAGGTAAAAATTTCAAACATTGTACTATTTGCAATGGGTATTTTAAGCGACATTGTGCTTCACGATGTTTTGTTTTTAAACTCTTTTTTATTTATATTACTTTCCTTTGTTTTAAACTTTCACCTTAAGCACATGGAGGTTCACAGGCAATATCACTTACACATAGCAATGTTTTTTATTACCCTTGCTGGGTTTTATGTTTGCAAATACTTAATGGAGTTAATTTTTAGATCAAACTCATTTAACTATCTGCAAATTATTAAAAGCGTTATTTTTACAACAATATTTTACGCACTCACCCTACCAATGCTAAACAAAATATATAATTACACAATTAAAAAACGAGGGACAATTTCAAGATAAACACAAAATATTAAGATTGTAAGCCTAATATTTTGTATTGACAAAACTAATATTTATTTGTAGAATTTAATAACGAGATTGGTAGCATTGTTAAGCTATGCTCGATAACCTATTTTTGTATCAATAATAATTTTTTTTAAAGCTATGCTGGCTCTTTTTAAATCATCAAAATTCAAAACATCCATTAAATTAATCTTGGCATTTTTTGCCTTTACATTAATCGAAAGCTCAGCTTTTGCTTCGACTGGTAGTGGTATATTGTGCAATGCTTTAAGTTTTTTTACTGGCAACTTAGGTAAAACTTTAGCCTTGTTTGCATTGATAGCATTGGGGGTTTCCTTCTTTTTAGGTAAAATATCTTGGGGTACGGTTTTAGCTGTTGCATTTGGTATCGCTTGTATCTTTGGCGGTACTGCAATCGTCAATGCCCTATCAAAAACAACAGGATCAGGAGAAACACAAACTACTGTCTGTGCATCAACAGCAGGATCAACTATAAATATATAATTTGTTTACATGTCTTTTTTAGACGAGGTAATAAAGTTACTCTTGTCTAAAAATCCAGACCCAAGGACTGAACTTAACTACACAAATCCATTTACATTATTAATAGCAGTAGTATTATCTGCTCAAGCTACTGATAAAAGTGTGAATAAAGCAACTCAAAATTTATTTAATAATACATCAACCCCGCAGGAGTTAATTAACCTTGGTGAAGAATACTTGTTAAAAGAATTTAAAACAATTAATTATTACAAAACAAAAACAAAAAACATCATATCTCTTTGTGAGGATTTAATTAATAAGTTTAACTCAAAGGTGCCAGCAGATTTTACAAGCCTTACTAGCCTTGCGGGGGTTGGGCGTAAAACTGCAAATGTTGTTCTTGCAGTTGCCTTTAACCAACCACGCCTAGCAGTTGATACTCATGTAGCTAGGCTTGCAAAACGCCTTGGTCTTACAAAAAATACAAAACCCGAACTTATAGAAAAAGACATTACATCAAAATGCAAAAAAAATGACATAAACAAACTTCACCATTTATTTATTTTACATGGCAGATATATTTGTAAGTCGCAAAAACCAAATTGCACCTCCTGCATATTAAATAATATATGTCCAAAAATATTCTAATTGCAATGCAATAAATAGGACATTATCATATATTGTGTTATTATTCTTGTTATTGTTTTTTAAAATGTCCAATTTACAAAAATTTTACTATAAAAATAATAGATTACAACAAATAAGAGGTTTTGTTAACTGTGTTAAATATGGTGGAATCACCGAAGCATCAATACATATGAATCTTAGTAAATCAGCAATTAGCCACCAAATCAGCTCCCTTGAAAGCGATTTAGGTATGGAATTATTCAAAAAAAATGGAGTTAGAATAGAGCTTACAGACCTAGGTAGGGAGTTTTACAATATTGCAGCCGTTCAGTTACAGGGGGTGGATTCAATTTTTGAACATTTTATCAAAAAGAATGACTCTCAATATCAAAATACTCTATATCTATCAGCTCACCATGTTGCAATGTGCAGCTTTTTACCAATAATTTTTAACACCCTAGGTAAAATTTCTAAGGCTTTTGTAATAGAACAAAAAACTTTCAACCTACAAGGATCAATTGAGCAAGTAATTTTAGGTAATCTAGATATTGCGATTTTTCCATTCGAAACATCAAAAACAATTCCTCCAGAAGTTACGTTGACAAAAATTTGCGACTACGAAATAATAGCCGTTTTTCACAAAGATCATCCCCTGAGTAAGTTTAACAAGGAAAATATAACTTTAGATGAAATTACAAAACATCGCTTATTGTTTGAAAATGAAAATCAAATGACATCATCCGTTTTAAGTAAAATGTTTTACACCAACAATCGCAAGCTTAGCATGTTTAGGTTTGAAAGTGCAAACTGGGAGTGTATCTATAATCTAACGAAAGAAAACATTGGGATCTCTGGCTTTGATGCCCTATACTGCAAAAATAAAAATCTCGCTACAGATGGACTATGCTCAATACCAATTAAGCACCTGCTTCCGGAAATGTGCTATTTTGCAATAACAAAAAATAACACAGTTCACAAAACGATACTAAAATCTTTTTTAAAAGAACTTAATAACTTTAAATATTGATTTTATTGATTTCTTTTGCAATCTTTTTTTTACCATCTGCACTTTGAGGTCTTTTTGCAAAATATGGACCTTGAAGAAGATTTTCTGTCGTTATTCTGCCTAGATCGCCAGTTCCTATGCCTGCCACTGCCATTGGTAACGCTTCAGCCTTATGCTTTGCCACCCTTAGCAATACTCCGGCCTCAGGAAGATCTGATAATTTTTCAAATCGAATTTGAGGATCTTGATTTAATTCAAAATCATTTTGACCTTTCGCACTAATTGTAACGACAGATTTTGCACCTTGTGCTTTTACATTGCCACTAGCATTTAAAACACTTAATTTTGCAAAATCTTCTAATGCCTTGGTAGATTGCTTACTTAGAGCGTCAGATAATTCTCTTTTGCCACACAAATCCATATTATGCAAAGTTTGACCACCAATTGCCAAATAGGCATTTGCAAAGTTTTCTTGCCCCACCATTTGCTTTGCTGCGTTAAATAGTAAATGTGCATATGTTTTATTTGGAGGTGTATTGACTTCAAGACCCAAGATTATAAGATTTTGCCGAGCCTTGTCGCATGTTACTACGGTTAAGGCGTTAATAAAATCAGTCTCTTGAGATTTAACTATCATTATTTTGTAATACTCAGATATCTGAGCCGCTTTCACTAACTGACTTCCTCCACCACCTGGATAGGCGCAGCAATTAACTATTAAACCCATTAAAACCGATATTTTAGCATATTCACTTCTTGGTAAATCCGTCATTTGCAATCCATTTTTAATTATTGGTTCAATTTTTGGAATTTTAACTTCCTTGCCAATTGACTGTTCCCATCCTACAAGATAGTTTGCCACAACTCTTAATGTTTCGCCCTTTACACCTTTACCGTCTCCTTTTGGACCGTTGATAATGCGACTTATGGACTCAGGCGGTATAATTCCATCCAATGCTTTGGCAACAGTAGTCTTGGCCCAATCAACACCATCGTGCCCATTGGGAACAACATCCCCTTCGCTACCCTTTGTGCTTTTTTCACCATCTTCACTGAAGGCATCAAAAAAATCAAGATCTTCTTGCGTTTGTATTTGGATCGTAGATTCCATTTTACAAGTATATAAAAAATTTATGCAAATATATGATAAAACAGATGTATTCTTCAACGATACTTTAGAATATTAATATATTTTAGATTTAATCAATTTTTTACAATGTCAAGAAATAATCTATTATTTTTATTTAGATTATTTTTTTGCCGAAATAGATGTAATTCTACACATTACCTTAATATCACCTGAAAGCTCTTTTTGTATGTGATTTTTAGCTATTTTATCACTGATGCCACTAATGTTGCAAATAACATTTCCAGCTTCGTGATGATAGTTAAAAGCATAAGAGGCTCTGTTTGGCATGATACTATTTAAATGTCTGGCGTGTATTCTTTTGCTTATTGGTAAAAGATGACCTTCGCTACAATTAAGATAAACTTTTTTATAAACAATGCCAGATAGATAGGATAACAAACGGCGTTTTAATTTTAGTATCATAAAAAGTGTAACATCCTTAAAAACAGATTCAGCTTGCACCAGTACAACGAAATAACTTATTTATTAAATAAACTCTTGCTACATTATACTGCAAAATACAGACTAAGTAAAGATAAAAAATTGACAATACTAAAAAATAAAATAGAATGTTAGAAAAATTATCATCATTTATTGTTTTATGTCAACAAAAGCCATCAACCATCAAAATACAAGCACAAAAAGCGATAAACATCCTTCGGCAACAAAAGCAAATAACATGGCAAAAGAATTTATTAATTATTTGTCAAAGTGCAAAGCGGAACTTAACCACATCAAATATCCTAAAAAAAACGAAGTCTATGCAAAGCTAATTGGCGTTTGCGTTGTGTCAGGAGCGTTTTCCATTATTTTTTTACTCATTGACATATTGTTTAAAAATACTTTATCATTATTTTTTTAATTCTATCCTTACAAGCAATATTCTAAAGGATTCTTTGATTAAAAAGTTTAACACTCAAGATGCAAACTTGGTAAGCAAAATGTCGGACTTTGTCACTACCCAAATGCAGACTCATATATCCACTGCAGCTAAGTCTAGCTCTGGTTACTATATAAAAGCCATGGAGCTTAGGAGCTTTGGTAGCTTTAGTGTTAAACAAAATATAAAAAATAAATCTCTATACATTTTATTTAAAGATCATTATTCTAAAACATTACAAAATGAAGATTTCGTTTAATTTGCCTTTTGTCAAATTAGTAATTTTATTACTAATTTGCTTTAAAACCTATAACAACATTTCCTTTGCTGCAGAGGCAGAGGTTGAAAATAGCCTTGAGATAGATGTAACAATTCCAAATAAGCAAAATCAAGAGCCTAAAATTGAAAATTCACTTTTTGAAAAATTAAATAAAGTTATCGAACTATCTAAGGCTTCGTATGTTAATAAACTTGAAGATGAACAAATTTTTGAAAATGCAGCCAAGGGCATACTAGAAGGACTGGACGCAAATTCAGGATATCTAAATCCCCAAGAGCTTACAGATATTAAAACTAATCTCTCGGGTAAGTTTGCTGGTATAGGCATTGAAATAATTAAGGATAAGGATTTTGTAAAAGTAATATCACCGATAGAAGACAGCCCTGCACAGAGAGCTGGTATAAAATCGGGTGATTACATTGTTAAAGTTGATAAAGTTAATCTTGCTAATAAAAAAATTGACGAAATTGTAAAATTGTTAAGAGGCGATGCTGGCTCAGTTGTAACATTATACATTGCTAGAGATGGTCATGATGAGCTTTTAAATATTTCAGTTACAAGAGATATTATTGAGTCCAATCCTGTAAAATCAATATTTTATACATATGGTGGAATACTTTATATAAAAATTAACTCCTTTATCGACACAACTTTTGAAGAGGTTTATAATATATTAAAAGATAACATGAGACAATCTAAGGCTATTATTGTGGATTTAAGAAACAATCCAGGTGGTGAACTGGAGCAGGCAATTTTACTTGCAAATTTATTTTTAAACAAAGGCGAGACTATAGTTAAAGTTAAGGGTCGCAGCAAAGAATATTTTAGCATTGCAGAAGAAGCTTTTACAAAACAATCTAACAATAGCGAAAATTTACCAGATATAAAAGAAACCGAAGATGGCTTTAACTTTACATCATCAAGCAAGCCTTTTGTAAAAAAAGACATTCCAATTGTTGTAATGGTCAACGAGGGTAGTGCTTCGGCATCTGAGATTTTTACTGGAGCTTTAAAAGATAATTCTAGAGCTATAATACTTGGTACAAAAACATTTGGAAAGGGCTCTGTCCAGTCTATAATTCCAATAGAAGAAGGTGAACTTGGTGCAATAAGACTCACAACAGCAAAATATTACACTCCAAACGGCTCAAGTGTGCACGAGGTTGGTATATACCCAGATATTTTAGTTCAGCAAAAATCAAGCCTTACCAGAGATAGCGTTAAAGATGAAAAAGCTTTGAAAAATTCTTTAACCTTGAAAAGCATATCTAACACAATAGTAACCGAAGAAGATGTTGCAAATGAAAGTCAAGAGAGTAACAAAATAAAGCAGGAAAACGCGATAAGGCAAATAGAGGATGCAACAAAAAACGACTATCAGTTAGACATTGCATTTGGCACGCTTAAAGCTGCCATGCTTTTTACCAAACCTCCAAAAGAGGATATGAAAAATGATATTAAAAAAGAACATGACACGAGATTAAACAATAAAGTGAAAGCTGAGCCAAAAAAAACAGAGGAAGCAAAAACAAATAGCGTGAAGCAAAATAAAAAGTCGCAGGCTAAGTCAAAAAAATAAGTCTCTTTCACAAACTAAATTATATGATAACAAATCTCTTTCTTCAATAGTAAACCAAATCTGCAAAGCAAGGTACTGTTGACAAGCTGAAGATTTTCTAGCAAGGATGTTTCTTACAATTTGATTACTAAGACATACTGTATTGAACTTATTTTGCAAAGGTTTAGAAGAGGTTTAGTGTTAAAAATATTAAACTAACCTCCAATTGCTAAGCAAAATAATATATGATTCGTTAAAAATGGAAAATGGCACAATTGCACAGAGACTGACAATTAAAAAGAGATCCTAGAGTTTACATCTATTGCCAATCTTGTGCAAGATTTTTAAACAAGCTATCAGAGGTCTAAAGATTTAGGTCTACTGTTGGCAGTTTGCTTAATCACTTCTAAGCTAGTTTCATTTTTCCTAGTTTCATTTTTCAGGTTATTATTTTGGTTGTCTCGTGAATCGCTATTCCCTTCCTTAATATTCAATCTTGACGATTCCCCGTATTGAGTAGCAAAATCATGTTGAACCTTGGGGTTATTTTGGAGTGAAATATTGATGTTATAAGGATTAATAAATCCATTTAGACTAAACAAAGAGCCATTGATATCCCGATATCTACCATTAAAAAACGGTCCTTTATGAGATGGAAAAGAACCACTAATTTCAGCACCATCTTTACGATTGATAGAGCCTTCTTTCAACTTATTGTTTTCAAATGTACCATTTTCTATTGAGCCATCATCATTATACATAGTACCTTTTATGAGAGAATTTGATCCCAAAATAATATTAACATTCAACTCTCCTGTAAAAAATGGTAACAGCTCTTGTTCAGCTTTAATCTTAGGCATAATTTTAGATGCTAAATTACCATTACCGGGTAAATGGTTGGTCTTTCTTTCGAGATTAAAAAGTAAACATCCTGTGTCACAGTTAGGAATACTTGCAATAATACGTTTGTTACGTTCAACACGAGCAATTTCTTCATAACCTTTTACTTTCGCTTTGTATAGCATTCCATTTAGATGCGTACTGTTTTTATAAAAATCACCTACAAAAATACTAATATTACTATGTGATAACGAGGATTCATAATATGTTCCATATCTCTCATTGACGTTTTTGACATAGACATTACACAAGCAATACTTATTATTTGTGAAGGGTTGCGAGTAAAAGCTAACTTCCCTGTAATTGTGACTTTTTTTTGATCACCAGAAGTTAAAATACGAACGAGGCCATAATTCGTCGATTTCGCAGACCATTTAATTTGACGATTTACTTTTGTATCGTAAGTACAAAGAAAACCGATGTCTTTATTTATTCCATCTCCCTTTATTGTAAAGTGAAGGACTCTCCTGCTACATAAGTCTTCAATTAAAACTGTCTGTTGTGTCATTTTTTGGTAGGATCTAATTTGAATACTAAAACGGTTTTGTATTACAAGACTAGTTCTATATTTTACTTCATCTTGTAATTGTTCTTGTTCTATCTTTTTTTCAAAAATTTTATTGCCATCCTTAAAAACTTTCATATTAACAAGTCTTTTCTTTTCATCAAATGTGTTTTCAAATTCGTATTGAGGGTCCTTTTTCCATTTATCTATCATTTCATGTAAGTCAATATCAATTATTCGAGGAGGTTCTAGATGTTTTTCTTTTAATTTCACCTCAAAAGTATGACATACTAGACCACCAAAATCCTTCTTTAAATTTTCTCCGCTCTTATCATCTATTTCAAAAACAAGAAGCTCTTTATCACCTTCTTTTACATGTTTTAGAATAGAATTATCATAATCTAGAGCGGGAGAAATAAATAGCGGTTCAAAATATTTCCCATCATCTGGATCTATTGATATTTGCTCTGTAAGAAATTTCCAACATTCACTCGGATTGGTAGCAACGGGTATCTTTATCGTCCCATTATCACCTTGAAGGACGCCAAAAATGTCCTTGAATTGTTTAGCCTTAGCTTCTTGACTGTCTTGCAATTGTTTTATATTATCTTGTAGTTGAGGTTGTTGTTCGGCTTTATCTGATCTTGGATATTTAGATGAAATAATGCTAAAATTAGATTGCGTACTAATAATATCGAAGTCAGGTTTATCTGCATCAACAATGTGATAATTTTGACTGCCTGCCGAGGATTGATTTAGAACCTTCTCTTCTTCTTGGGTATCATTATTCATAGTTATAATTAATAAAAAAATACAATAATAAATATTATTTTGTGTTTTTGTTACCAAAAAGTTAAAATAATATAAAATAGCAATTTTAGAGTATTTATAATTTTGTTAAATGTCAATTTTTTGTAAAAAAAATCAACATATCTTGTTTAAATAAATTTCTATCAAAATATTGCAAAAAATATCTATTTTGAATCTTTAAGAAATATCTACCCATCATCCGCTTCTTGATAGTGCTTAAAACTAAGTTAAAAATTTTCTATAATTGGTATCGCTAAACACGATATATAAAGCTAACTCCATTTTTTAAAAATCAACCTTAAATCTAAAGTAAAGTCGATTAGCTCCAACATTGACTAATAACACTTTAGTGGCATGTTGCCTAAGCAGGTAAGTTAAGTGGGTAAATTTGTTTACAGGTAATCTTTGACTGGAGAGTAAGCACCTTGTTTTTAAAAGAGGGTGATTTTATACATCCCTGATAGATTATTCAAAACAAGAGATGCAGTGATAGAAAAAATTAAAGATTTACAAAACGATATAGCAATTAACAGTTAAAGTTTGCTAAATGATATCACTATTGTAGAATGGCTTTTTATTTATGTTTTTGTGATTGTAGTAAATAAGTTCTTTTCTTGATTGTAAAAACAACCAAGAAAGATATGATAATTAGTTAAAAAACTTTCTAACACCAAGAACAAGAGATCTGTTGTCGTGTCTAATGTTAGCATCGTCAGCCCTGTATCTAGAGTTTAGACTTGAAGATATTTGAAAGTCAACATAGCCTTGCAAACTTTCAGTAACATCAGTTGCCATACCAAGAACAAGCAAAGGAGAGATTACATTTTGCTTAACTGTGCCTTCATCTGTACTTATGCTAATTGGCGAGTAGGCAACACCAGCACCAAGGTAGACAGATGATTTGTCGTTCACATTAACACCAAGTCTTGCTAAAGCACCAAGATTGTATCTTGAATTAGCACTCACATTAGTGCTTGCAGCACTTGCGTTACGATATTGAGCAAAGGCTTCACCGTTTACATAAAAGTACTTATTTAAAGCATACTGAGCACCACCAGAAAGGTTAATACCAAAGTTTTTAATAAAATTAGTAGAAGCGAAACCTGCCTTACCTTCCGAGTCGCTTACAACATAGTTGTCGTTTGAGTGTAATAAGCCACCTGAAGCAAAAAGCTTTACATCGCCAGCTAAAGAAGCCTTAACTGCAAAAACTGAAGATGCAGCAAATATTGCAGCAGATTTTAAAAATTTTTTAGTCATAAATTTTAACTACAAATAAAATATTAATTATATTCCAAAAGCTTTAGTCTTTAATGTTTTATTTAGTTTAAAGTCAAAACAAAACATTTAGAATGATACTTTATGTTTCGTTTTTTTATTGTCAAATCATTTTACAATTTTTTGATAAAAGATTACTTGATATCCATCATACCAATTTTCGCCTCTAAACGGTAAGATTGCTTCAATTAAATGGCAAAGAGATATAATAAAATGCTTATCTTTTTAAATTATAAGACAAGCCTATTTTAATTGTCATTGGCTTCCCGCCTCTGTATCCACTTGGACTAAGGGAAACTAGGTACACTCTATTTGTAATATTATCAATTCCTGCGTAAAATTGAGACTCTTTGTTAAAATTATAATGTAAAGTTGCATCAAAAACAAATTGACTTGGTATTACTTGGCTGCCGCTTGCGTTTGCATTTGTTTTTTGCACATATCTTGAAGACATATTAAAGAAAATCTTATCTTTTTTAACGCCACTATTAATTGTAATTTGATTATTTGGAACATATGGTAATTTGTCGCCTTTTGTAACATTTCCCCATTCTTGTATTCCATTTTGAATAAAGCTAGAAGCAAATTTTGCCATTGTATAGCTATAGACAATGCTTGTTGGAAGCTCGAAGCTTTTAAAGCGAGGTGAAGCTGAGGCTAAAAGTTCCAGACCATATGTTTTTACCTTGCCAGCATTATATTGATTTCCAGTCGCAGCACCACCTCCTGCAGTTCCATCTGATGCTAAAAGATTTTGATAATCGTTATAATAAGTCACAACTTCTAAAGATGTTGCTTTATCTTTATTTTCAGATCTATAACCAAACTCGTAATTAAACGATGTTTCTTTGTCGGCTTTGCTGCCAGGTGCAGGAGGTGCAAAGCCTTTGTTAAAAGATGTAAAAACCGAAGATTGTTGGTTAATTAAGTAACCAATGGACAAACTTGGAAGGAAGGCCGATATTGTATTTTTGGAGTTTGATGACTGAATTAGTCTTGTTGAATCACTCCATTCGTTTTGCATTAGAGTAACTCTTTCCATTCTTACCCCCGGAGTAATTGTTAGCTTATTATATTCGATATCGTTTTTAATGTAAGCCGCTAAAGACTTGCCGCTGTTTTTTTGATTATCAGTAGCTTTTCCTGTTTGACCATAAATTCCCGCTTGATAAATATTTAAGGCTCCGTTTGTTATGTTGTATTTATTTATCGCTTGATATTTATCTTCATAATCGTTGTGAAGCCTTACCCCTGTTTCAAAATTATTTTTTACACCAAGAGTCTCCGCTGTAAAACTCGAATCAATTTGCAATCCCCTTGATAGATAATTTCTGTTATTATCCTTAATTTCAATTTCGCCATTTGTTGAATTAATATCACCTTTTATCATAGACATTTCGACGGAATATTTATTTGGATTATTTAGTATGTCTGATAAAGCTTTGCTTTTTATCGAGCTAAGCCTCTTCCAGCTACGACTAAACTGAGTTTGATATATTTTTGTATTCAAGGTAAATGCGTCATTTATAACAAGCGTATGTTTCAGTTCAGCTTGATTATTGGTTCCGGTAAATACGTCGTTTGCTGATGCAGAATACCTTCTTAATGGGTCGGCCGCAAAATCTTCCTTTGTAAGTCCAAGATATGTTTCGTTTGACTGCGATTGATTTTGTGCAAGCTTAATGTCAAATTGACTATAAATTTTTGAATTTTTGTCATTGTTGTATCTTAACTTTAACATGTAGTCTTCCGCTCCATATCCTGTTGTTTGATTTGATTGATCAATTTTTTTAAAGCCATCCGAACTGCGATTAGAATAATTTACTAAATAACCCCATCTATCCTTTAAAACACTATGTTTGGCAATGATGTTTTTTTCATTAAAAGAGCCAGTTGATACATTAATATTTGTACTATTATCAATCTGCTTTGTTATCATGTTTAAAACTCCAGATGTTGTTCTAGGGCCGTATTTTACAACACTGCCACCCTTAAAAATTTCAAAACTTTCCATTCTTGAAGCATCAGGAAAATAATAAGCCTCTGGGTTACCAAATGTCGAAGGGGCAGCGAGAGTTCCATCTTCCAAAAGGGTAATATTTGCCGACCTACTCGTTCTTGAACCTCTGATTCCAATATTAGGTCTTAAGCCAAAACCATCCTCCTCTCTAATGTTAACACCGGGAACATTCTTTAAAATTCTATTAACATCAGTATACTGGTCTCTCTCCATTTGCTCCTGTGATATTTTAGTTAAAGAGCTATTAAAAGTAATTGGTACATTTTTTGATGCCGTTACAGTTATACTTTCCATGTAGGCTTTGTCGGTGCTTGTGTCGGTGGCAAAGGAGTTAAAGCTTATTAGTAAATTAAGGTAGATGTAAATCGAAAGTATTTTAACGCAATTTGTCATAACATTTTAAAAAGAACTATCATTAGGTTTTGTAAGCTATAATGATAATTATTATCATTATAATAAATTGCAAGAAAAAATTATTTTTTTTGCTTTAAATATCGCAATATTAAAATTCTTTGTAAATTAAAATTATACCCAACCAAATGTCCATTGTTCTTTATTCTTGTGAAAGATATATTCCATAATTTCTTATTATAGCGTATTACTGTAAAGCAAAGAGTCTAAATTGCACCATCCCATCCCACCAAATAGACTCCCACTAATGCTGGCCGCTTTAGCTGGAGGGGGAGTTATTTTACAAAAGGAGATAAGAATATCAAGATCTTTTGTAAAAGTGATGATTTATTTAAAGATTTATATTAGACCTCTTCCTTAACCCCTACCATCTTAAACCCCTCCCCTCTTAGGGGAGGTTGGGTGGGGTAATATCTATTAAACCTCTTT
>CAMDBF010000013.1 GCA_945889175.1 Rickettsia typhi | reverse complement strand
GAATTTTATTTGCATTTTTAAACAAAAGATATAGATTTATAGATAATATTTGACTCTATATGTAATATCACGATGCAAAACACTGTAAATGAAGACTTTGATTATAGAATCAAAAAATTAATCTACCAAAGCAATCACAGAGGGTGTAAGGAGCTTGATATAATACTTGGATCCTTTGCTAATGCAAACCTTACAAAGCTTAACATAAAACAGCTTGACCTTTACGAGGCCATGTGCCTTAACGACGAATGGGATATATATTCTTGGATACTTAAATCTGACAACAGCGGGAATCCTTTTAACGAAATCCTTTTAATTATACAAACTTTTATTAGTCAAAACCAATATGCAAAATAATCTTGGGCAAAATAATATTGTTACCGCAGCCTTTTTAATTATTGGCAACGAAATACTCTCTGGCAAAACACAGGATACAAACCTTGCAAACCTTGCCCAAAACCTTAACAAATCTGGTGTAAGGCTTATGGAGGTAAGGGTTGTTCTTGACATTAAGGATGAAATTATCAAGGCAACAAAAGAGCTTAGCGATAAATATAACTATCTTTTTACAAGTGGCGGCATAGGTCCAACGCACGATGATATAACAACCGAGTCAATAGCTGAATGCTTTGGCGTAAAAACTGAGATTCACCCAGAGGCTTACAAGGCTTTAAATGCTTTTTACTTAGCTAAAAACGAGGTTATGAACGAGGGTAGAACAAAAATGGCAATAATTCCTCTTGGAGCAAGTTTAATTAACAATTCAGTCTCTATAGCTCCGGGGTTTAGGCTTAAAAATGTTTTTGTTATGGCTGGGGTGCCAAAAATTTTTAGTGCAATGCTAGGCGAAGCACTTAAGGAGATTAATGGAGGGGCTGTTATGCTTTCAAAAAGTATTGATATTAATTTAACCGAGGGAGTTATAGCACAAAGATTAACTCAAATTCAAAATCAAAACCCAAGTGTCGAAATTGGCAGTTACCCAAAAGATGGTTACACACAAATTGTTGTTGCCGGCTACAATCAAGCTAGCATTGAGGCAGTAATTGAGTTAGTAAAGTCGCTTTAACGCTTTAACATTTTAGACATAATAAAGCTTGACATCAGGAGAGGGTAGAACCATAATCATTTGATAGATTTAATATGTATAGTCCTATTTTTATGCCAGTTGTAACTCCTGGGCATGTTGTAATTATGCTTTTTGAAAATGGTAAAGCTTATTGCTTTGATACTAACGGACTTGGAATTTATAAAAAATGTCTCAAACAAGAAGGTGTGGAGATTGTCAACATCGAAAATATTCCACAACTTGACTATCAAACAGAATCGGGCGAATACAAAAGCATTGTAATACCAGATGGAACTTTTGTTTGCAGACATATTGCTAACATTGTCTATAGCAAGTTAAAAGAAATATCGGACAAAATGTTAGAAAGACATAAAACAGAAAGAACTAGTGTATTTGAAGAATTTGAAAAATATCTAAAAAATTTTGAATTGGTGGATTATGTCATTAGTGGTCAACAAGATAATCTATTACTTATTAAGGAAATGGAAATAAGACGAATAAGACCAAATAGCCCAAAAGGTAAAAGTTATAACTTTATCAAAGAAGAATTAATAAATGCAAAATTTTCTGATATTATTAAATCCTACAAAGCACAACGAGAGTTTAATAGAGTTAATGGCGAAAAGGAAATAAATGTAGATAAATTTGCAAAATATCATGAAGCAATAAACGGCGAACCTAACTTAAAAACACTTCGCTTACATGATTTAGGATTCCATACCAAAGCTCATAAAATTGCTCATCAAGAGAAAATTGAAACAATTCAAAAACAAAACAAATTGCAAAAAATAAATCAAGCTATGGAGGAGAGGTACGCTTCTTTAAATAAAACTTCTTACAATCAACCTGCCGCAGGCACATTGCAAAATTCAAGTAAATTTGATCCTCACAAGTCATTAAATCAAGGACCTCAATAAAAATCAAGGATGCAAACTGAAAGTCTGACAGATCAATCGTACAAATCAATGGCCAAGTTTATAAATAAAAATCAAAGATCTGAACAAAGAAAGTTGATTAAAGAAATAGTAAAAAATCGAACACAGGAATTTTGATTGAAAAGATGGTAAAAAATCGAACACAGGCATTGCTAAAAAGTAGTATGGATTAGAATAATACCATTTTCACTTTTTAAATAGGCTTATTGATGTAATGCCATTACAAAATGACTGAAGAGAACTCTTTGAATTATATTAACCTTAAAAGCCATCTAAACTTAACACACACCTGTTGGTCAAATTTGGTTAAAAATTGCCATCTGGGGGTCGGGGGCGTGTGTGTTATAACTTATAAGGTAGTGCGTTTTTTTGTATGGCTTTTAAATTTAACATTTAAAACTAATAAAATTGCAAGAGTTATAGTGTATATTACCCCACCCAACCTCCCCTAAAAGGGGAGGGGTTATGCAGGAGGTCTAATGTTTATTTTATTGCAATAGGCATAGAACCTCTTTGATGTTCAGTCTTGCTTTCAACCCCTTTTATTATATCCTCGTAGACTGGCATAACATCTTTTATAAATTTGTTAAATTCTTCATCGCTGCCCGTAAAGACGATTAAATCTTCTTTGTTAAGCTTAGAATCTTTACTATTTGATTTAAAAGTCTCGGTTGATTTAGATAAAAATTTACCATATTCCTTTTGAGACAAGGATTCAAGTATAAGTTCCTCAGGTGTTTTTTGTTTTTCAAACTTTTTGTTATCTTCAATGTTACTTCTTAGTGATTCAATGTATTCTTTAGCATCTTCATTTGATGCTGGTTTGACATTGGGATTGAACTTTTTTACAAGATCGGTCATAGCATTTTTCACTTTTGTAACAAAATTTTCTGGCTCTTTTTCTTTTAAAGGTGCGGTTTTCACTTTTGTAAAAACATTTTCTGACTCTTTTCCTTTTAAAGCTTCGTTAATAAATTGAACTCTTGATTTAACTTCAGCATCATTATTGTTTTGCGGTATAGTAAGTCTAGGTTTAGCAACCTCCTCTGTTTGCTTAGCTTGTTGCAACTCAAGATTTAGCTTAAACATATTAAGTAGCTCTGCTTCGTTTAGCAATCGTGTATTGTCAATGTTAGTATTAAAACACTTCGTAACATCTTTTACACTACTCTTAAATTGACAACCATTAACAAGAGAATTATAATATTCATTTAATTCTTGCAAAATATCACCCTTGTTTTGCAAGGTGGAAGCCTGTACTTTTTTTATCAATCCCTTAACTAAAATTCTATCACCAAAGTTTTGAAGTATAATCTTTGCTCTACGATTGTACGATAGGTCATTGCTTTTATAACTTATTGCTAATTTCATCATTTGCACATCGCTAGTTTTTAAATCAACCTCAATTGCATTAACTTTGTTTAAAAATAAGGCATTATTTATCAATGCAAACAAAGAGCAAGAGACGCTATCGCTTTGCTTAACACCAGTTACAACAGAGCCATCTGGAGAATTATATTTTGGATTAAAAGGATCAACTTGTTGTACTCTATCTCCATCGATTATTAGAGATATCCAGTGACTCCCTGTGTGCTCATAGCCTATTGATCCTTTGAAGTCAAATTTTTGTACTTTTGTTTGTATTTTTTTAATTGAATTTGTAGATAATGGATTAGGCGTTACTGCATCTGCTAAATAAGTATCGGGATGAAAGGCTTGTAAGCGAAAAATATCAATCGACATATCATTATCCTTTTGTGTTATTGCCAATTGTTGTTTGCGAGTTCTTTGAAGTAAAAGATACTCCTGTAATTTTTTATATTCATTAATTTTAACAATTTCGCTACGGAGAATGCGTTTAGGGAAAACATATTCATCCTTTAACTCTAACTGCAATCGTTTATAATTAACATTACAATATTCCTTTTCATGCTTAGACAAAAAATCATTAAATTGCTTATTTAATGTATAAGGATTGTCTTTAGGATCAATATAATATGTTGTACCATCTATTTCGTATTGAAAATTATCTTCAATGTCGTATCTTAAAATCTCATAATTATCAAGACGATAATCATTTTCTGGCGATAGCAAAGCTTGCTGAAAATCATCATTTGGATTTTTTTGTTTTTTTTTCATATAAAACGCAAAATAAATGGCTTGTTTTTTGATTTAGCTCAAGTCTATCAAAATTTTACAATATTGTCAAGAATTCATATTTAAAAACATATTGACTTATTAATTTATAGCAAAATTCACTGCCTCAATGCACTGCAAGTTAATAGGATTTATTATCGGCAAAGGGCAGTTTGCCTTGTTTATATACAAAGGTAGCTCAGTACAGGCAAGGCATACAGCCTCGGCACTTGATAGATAATTTGTGATGATATTTTTAAAATCATTATAGAAATCATCATTACTAACACCGGTTGAAATTTGGGTTTGTATTTCCTGAATTTTCACTCTTTCTTCAAAACTTGGAATAATAATATCTATTCCTTGATTGGTAAAATACTTGGCAAAAAAACCATCTTCCATTGTAAATTTGGTTCCTAAAAGTAATATCGATTTACAATTTAACGATACAGCTTTTTTAACACATAAATGCCCAGCGTGAAAAATAGGTACTTGTAAATTAAGCCTATCCTTTATTTCATCAAAAGCTTTATGCAGAGTATTGTTGCAAATTACAAGGCAGTCCGGCTTTTTTTCGAGTAAAAAGCAAATTTCTTTTTCAAGCAAATTTACAACATTTTGCCAATTGTTTGCATAGCTAGTTTTTATATCATGATAGTCAATATTATAAAGCAATATTTTAGCACAACGAAAGCCACCTAAAGCCTCATTTACAAGCTTGTTTAGGCTTTGATAATAAGATATCGTTGATGGCCACGATGTACCACCTAAAAGTCCAATAACTTTCATACTTAGATAGATTTTAACTTAATATAAGCAGTCGACCTACCTTCGTTAATCGCCTTGGATTGAAACTTTGTCTGTGTCCACCACTCAGGCTTTTGTGTAAAATCTGCCTCGCACTCTGCCTGCCAAGCAAAAAGATCCTGATTAAGTATTGTTGTAGCTATCCATTCTTTGTAGGACTCATGGTCGGTAGCAATAAAAACCTCGCCATTACTTTTAAGTTTTTGCTTAAACAGGGCAAGGGTTTCGTGCTTAATGATTCTTCTTTTAAAATGCCTAGCCTTTGGCCAAGGGTCGGGGAAGAGCACGAGTATCAAGCTAAGGCTTGTATCATTTAGGTCTTTTAAAAGCAGTCTTGCATCTTGATTAAACAGCTTTACATTAGTGAGGTTTTCGTCTTTTGCTCTTTGGTAAATCGACATTAGTGCCTTAGGATAAACCTCGCAGGCGATAAAAAGTTTTTGCGGGTAAAGCTTTGCAAGGTGAATAATTGTATCACCATAGCCGCTGCCAAGCTCTAAAACAATTTCTCTGCCTTTTACGGAGTTAATGTGCTTTGAGTCGATAATAAAATCCTTAATCTTAAAATTAATATCTTCTACCTTTTGCTTATTAAGACCTCTAGACCTGTTAAAAACAAAGGATGGCAAAAACTCTTTCATCTGTTATTAGTAAAAAAATTACGCAAACTAATGTTAACATGCTCTCTTGATAGCCAATAGCCTAAAGCAAAAGAAAGACCTAAGCAAATAATTGTAAATGCCACAATGCTAAGCTGCGATGGCATAACACGCCACTTTAAATACTCAAACTCTTTAAAGGATCTGCGAACATATTGCTTACTAAGATTATCCTTAATTGCATCAATAACTGCAGTTATGTTTAGCGTTTTAAGCTTTTTAATATCATCTCGCAAAACAACATCAAATATGTTATGTAGCGACCAAGAGTGGATACGAACATAATTAATTTGTTTTGTATCATCAAGCCCTATTATAACAATTACATCGTTTTTTTTACCACCATACCAATGATTAATTAGTTTTAGTGCATATTCTTCGTTGTTGCGGGTTAGTAAAATGATTGCATTTGCCTGCTTTGCAAAACCAACTGAGCCTAGGGTCAACGTAAGATAGTCGTTGGCAGTTTTAAGCTCTTGGGGAGATAAAATTTTGTCTTTATCAATAACTCTGTCAAGCTTGTAGTAATCGTATATCTGGCTTGGATATGATGGTATCGAGGCTAGCTCTTCTTTACTTAAACTTAATTGCTGGGACAATATTGATGTGCTAGATGCCTTGATGTAGTTATCAAAGGAAGATAGCGCAGCAACCCCATCACCAATCTTGATATTCTTAAATGTTGGAGGTTCAATTAAGCCTTGGGGGTCGAGATTTGAAATCACAAAGTCTTTTAAATTAGTTTTTACTTGATAGTTAAAATCAAATGGGTGCAAAAAGCAAACACTGCATCTTGGGCTGCAAACTCTTGACCTACCCCTGCCAGAGCAAACAGTATGGCACCTACAAGGGTAAGAGTGCAGGCAAGCAGATGTTTGACGCTGTTTTGATAAAACCTGCGAATTTAAAACCTCAGTATCTTTTATTTTATTAAAATAGGAAGTAAGCCAAAACACAAGCAAAACTACAATAATTACGCAAAGATTAATAAGCATCTCGGTTATTGTAATTTTAGCATGCCATATAAACTTATTGATCAAAACCGAAACAATAAGTATCCCAATAATAAGTATTAAAATATACATATTATTATATAGCTGGCTTTGATGTATCTATAATTTCTTCTAAGCTTGGCTTTGCAACCTGAGCAAGACTAAAGTTTTGGTCTATATACATTACCGAATAGTTTCTTTTAATCTTTTTATCGAGAAGAACATAATCGCCTTCGCTACTTTTCATGTTTATACCTTCGTGAGCATCAAGACTTTTTTGCAAATTACCAAAAGCATTTTGCTCTTGATTTGGATTAGTAAAAATATTATAAACAAAGGAAAGACTGTCAAAAATAGCGCCCGATAACCTTGTTGGAGAATTTTGAGTTTTAGACTTAAAGTAGTCCTTAAAGGCAGTGCTGGTAAGATAGCTTTGATATGGAAAAAAAATGTCATTAAAAGTTTTTTGATTTTCTTTTGAAAGATAAGCTTCCATAAATGAGTCAGTAAATACAAATAAATTTTGATTACTCTTTGCATAATAACGCATACCTCTAAATCTTGCTAATTCTGCCATTATTTGCTCTTTGTCTTTAGAGGTGCCGGTAAAAAATAGAATGGTTTTTTTATCTTCAAGTGCCTCCTCTTCGTTGTTCCACTTTAGCTGAGCTATAGACTTTGCGGTTTTAGACTGATCTTTAGCCTCTTCAATTTGAGATACTTCACTTGGGTTTGTTTGCGCTAATTTTTGCTCGATAACAAAATTATCAATTTTTTCTATTTGTCTTAAGTGAGACATCAAGATTTTTTTTAAATAAAACTTACTTGACACTCTCGACTCCTCCTCTTTTACAGGAGTTACAGCTACTACAGCTACATCTTGAGCATTATCATTACCCTGCTCCACAGATTTGTCTTGCACTGTTGCTTCTTGCTGGGGCGATGTTTCGGCAGTGGTTTGAGTGGCTTCTTCAACTTCTTGGATTGTAGGTTCAGGCTCTTTGTTGTTGTAAAACTCTGTATTTCGTAAAACAATTTTATATTTATTTGTTTTCGCAAAATCAGCAATTGTTTTGCTTAATACTAACGACATTTGTGCCCCAAGCTTAGTACTTGGTGCCATTAAAGATAAGTTGTGAATTTTATTATCCATTGCAAAATTTAAAATCGCCTCAAATTGATCGCTTGCCTCGTAACCAAAGGATACAACCGATTTGTAATCTTTAATATTTTTAAAATTAGATAAATTTACAAAAAGCATTGATGAATCCTTTGCAACTTCATCTGCAATAGCTTTTGCAAAAGCACCAGAGGATGGACTTATAATAACCTTTGTTCCCTCTTCCTTTAAAGATTTAATGCTTGTAGCTAAATCGCTTGCTTTAAGTTGTAAGTTGGTTACCTGTAGTTTTGCATCGCCTACTTCCTGCAAAAATAGGTTTGATGTTGTACTTATATCCTTTATTGAAGCTTGGTTAAAGCTTGAATCATTAATTATTGCAATTTTTAAATCCTGTGTAAGAGCATTTTTTTGTTTATTTTTGTCCGCCTGCAAAGTAAATTCACTGCTATCAGTATCCTTGTCAGCTAGGTATTCAAGAGTCTCATCTATGGACTGCCTATAATCAAGGTAGGCACTTGAGGATTCAATGTTAGAATCGTTATTACTTTGATATTCTTCCAAGGCTATTGACTGCTTTACAACCTTACCCGAAACATTACATCCCAAAATACTAACACTTAAAATAACAGTTGTTAATATGTTACACTTTATTAAGCTTGCCATAATTGATACATCAAAAGCCAAGAAGATTTTATTTACTAAAAAAGCAAATTGCCCTTGAATAAATTTAAGCAAAAAAAAATCTTTTGTCAAAGTTAATTTTACGACTTATCTAAAAGAAATAACATTTAGATTTCCTTCACTCCTTTCTCTTGTAAAAATTCCCCTCTTGTTAACATTAAAAATTCCCCTCTTGTTCAAATCAAAAACTTTAAACACACTCCTAATCTCTAGATTAGAGCGTAAAGGTTTTAGTGCTTTATAAGTAGAGTTGCTTCGACTACTATTTGCGGATTTAGATTTGTTTAACTTTGGGGTACCAAAATAAGCAGTTCTTGCAAGATCAGTATTGCTTTCAGGATAATGTTGGCTTTCCAATTCACCAAATACATTTATATAATTATTCGATATACCTAGATTTGTAGAAGTAACTATTGGATTTTGTTGCTTGTTATATGGAGCGTTTTCAGTATATTTGGGCTTAAGTGTCAAATCAAAGATATTTTTAAACATAGGAAAGTCACCATAATAGGGTCTGTTTGCAAATTTTAGTTTCCTCTTGAACTTCCATACTTGAGGCAAGACATGATTAGGTGGTAAGATTAGCTTAGACTTAATCATGGATTTGCTATTTAATAAAATCTTAATATACTTTAAATCAATTTAGTTATAGAATGAAGATTATTTTATGATATGTCAAGTTTTTTAAAAAAACATGTTAAAAAAAGCTAAAAGGGTCGGCGTCAAACTTAATAGATATGCTATGAGGAATTTTGATGCTTTGAATGTAGTTTGTTATTTGGGGGCGGGGGTTTGTGTTTTTGTCAAAGGATAGTAAAACTCTGTATCTAAACTTTTTTTTGATGTAAAAAATTTGTGCCTCGGCAGGACCTAAAACCTCAACACTCTTGCCGACTTTGATAAATATATTACTTAATTCTTTTATGATCATCTTGGCAAAGGCAAGGCCAGCAAGCTTGTCGCGGCTTGAAATAATTACTGATATCTGCTTTACAAAAGGCGGAAGCAAGCTTGTTTGCCTTGTTTGTATTTGATGGGTGTAAAAGCCATCCTCGTCCATGTCCTTAATTGCATTTAAAACCTTATCCTCAAGATTGTAGGTTTGTATTATAACCTTACCCCTATCGCCCTCTCTGCCAGCCCTACCCCCAACCTGTGTAATTAGCTGATAGGTTTTTTCCTTACCCCTAAAATCGATACTGTTTGACCCAAAGTCGCCGTCCAATATGCAAACAAGCTCTATGTCTTTAAAGTGAAACCCCTTTGAAACAATTTGCGTGCCAATAATCACCTGCACATGATTGTTTTTAATTTGCTCAATTGCCTCTTCAAGCTTTTTTGGCGTTGTTAAGGTGTCGCTACTTAGCATAAGCTTTGGCACAAACATGAAGTGGTTTGAAATCTCCTCGGAGATTTTTTCAACCCCAAAGCCAATCTCTCTAAAAACATTTGTTTTACCACAGGCTGGACAGGCAGCTGGCACATTTTTGTTTGATCCGCACTGATGGCACACAAGCTTTTTTTTAAACTTATGATAGGTCAAAAACACATCGCAGGAATGGCAGTTAAACCTATAACAACAATCTGAGCACATAATGATTGGGGCATAGCCCCTTCTGTTGCAAAAAATTAAAATTTGCTTACCTTTTTTTAACACTCTGTCAATCTCGTCAAGAGTTGCTTGACAAAACTGCGAGTTTTTTAATAATTTATTTTGCTTTAAATTTACAAGTTCAACCTGCGGCATCTCAACTTCAAAGAACCTTTCGGTCAAAACAATTTTTTTATACTTATTAATTAAGCAATTGTATTGGCTTTCAACCGATGGGGTTGCAGAGGCTAATATAACAGGTACACCATCCTGCACCGCTCTTACAATTGCCATGTCCCTTGCGTTGTAAAGTATCACCTCCTCTTGCTTGTAGGACTGATCATGTTCCTCGTCAATAACAATAAGCTTTAAGTCCTTAAAAGGCAAAAATAAAGCAGACCTAGTGCCTAAAACAATTCTTGCCCTGCCACTTGCAACATCAAGGTAAAAACGGCGTTTTTTTGCCTCGCCAACTGAGGAGTTCCACAAAACAACATTCTTGCCAAAGTAGGTTTGAAGCTTAGTAAAAAGCTCGCCTGTTAAGCCGATTTCTGGCAGCATTATTAACACCTGCGAAGAGGGTGAATCCCTTAAAACCTCCGCAACTTTATGCAAATAAACCTCTGTTTTACCAGAGCCAGTTTTACCGTGTAAAAGATAGACAGCAAATTGATTTAACAACATCTCCTCCACCGCCAAGCCTTGCATCGGCGAAAGAGTTTTAAGGTTAAATTGTAGTTCTTCGTAGCTTTCAACCTTTGTTGGTTTTGTAAAGGTTTTAAAAGGCAGAGCAAGCTTAAGCACCATTCCAATGGGCGAAATTGTATAGTTTGCGGTGAATTCTATTAATTTTATTAAATTATTGCTAAGTTTAATTCCAATGGTTTTTTCAATTGCTTTAATGCCATCATCTTGGCAAAAAACATCATCTGTAACTTTCATCTCGGCTTCAAGCTCCAAGTCTTCTGAGTCTATGTAGCTAATGGAATCACTCACCTGCCCTGCGCTTACCGTGCCATATGCGTAGTCTTGACAAGTTACAATCCCCAATGCAACAATCTTGCCAAATGGCACCTGAACAACCTCGCCTACTTCAAGAATTTTATCGCTTGAGTAGGTAAAGCTTCTAAAAAATGGTAAATTAAGAATTACTTTGTAATAATAGAGCATGATAAGGCTTGAATTATATTAACTTACATCATATCTAAATTTACATTCTTACATATGCAAGAAAAACATGATTACAATATGATAATGCTAAAAAAGTAAATAGTTTAATTGCATTGTATAATGAAAAAATACTATAATTATGACTAACGAGCAGTTAAAAACTTACAATTTAATACTTATTAAACCTTAAAATAAATATGATGTTTGACTTTAGTAAATTTTGTATTTAATAATATTGAAAATATTAAATCTATATTTATTTTTTTTAAAAGCATATGGGAATGTCGCAGTCAACACAAAAACAACCAATAAAATGGAAAAATGATAACAATTTTACAGAACAAAATGTTATTGAAGAAAGCATTCAGTTTGAAGAAGAAAGAAAATTACAAGCCATGTCTCTTAAGGTTGCAGAGCAAATGCAAGAGAAGGAAGTTTTAAAATACACTGCTTATATTGCAAAAGATCAAGGAGATTTAGAGGAGCAAAAAGAATCAGAGCATCTTAATGTAAGTAAAGTAAAAGTCCAAGAAGAGCTTCAAAGCCAAAATATCATTAACCGATCTAATCTAAACATTCAACCTCAGGATTTACAATTGCCAATTGATTCCTATTTACAATTGCCAATTGATTCCTATTCTAGAATAGATGGTTTGAACCGGCAGAGAAATGAGATAGAAAATGACGAAGCTATTGCCAATGCACTTCAAGCAGAAGAATATAATGGCATTGGTCGTTAATGGGTTTGGTGCCTTAGTAGACAACATTTAAAAAGTAAAGCCCGTGGGCGGGGGCTGTTGTAAATGCCTTGCTACGGTCCCTTGCTGCAATAATTGTTTGAATTATCGATGGTTCAAGATTTTTGTTTTTTGCAATTTCGATTAATGTACCAACGATGTTTCTTACCATTTTGTGCAAAAAAGATCTGGCGGATATCAAAATTTCAATATCGTCACCACTTTGTGTAATTGTAATGGAATCGATGCTTCTTATTGGGTTTGGGGCTGTACATTCAATGCTTCTAAAGCTTGTAAAATCGTACTTGCCTATAAAGTATTTCGATGCCTCTTTCATCTTTTCAACATCAATAGAGTAAGGCACATGCCATTTTCTTAATCTGTCAATTACAGGAGGGGTTCGTCTGTTGATAATTTTATAAATATAACTTCGCTGAATTGCATCTCTTCTTGGATCAAAGTCATCTGTTGTTTTTTCAAGACTTACAACACATATACCAATTGGGGATAGAAAAAAGTTAAGACCCGCAAAAATTCTGTAATCGCTAATAATTTTATTTACTGGGATTGATTCTTGGTTAAAATCAAAGGCAATAACCTGACCAAGAGCATGAACTCCAGCATCGGTTCTGCCAGCAAACTTTATAATATTATCTTGCTTTGTAATAATTTTTAAAGCCTTAACAATTTCACCCTCAACTGTTAAGTGCTCTTTTTGCATTTGCATACCGCAAAAGCCTGTTCCATCATATTCAATTATCGCTTTATATCTTGTCATTACTATGTGGCATTGGTGGCTTCGCTTAGGTAGTTATCAGTTAAATTTTTTACAAAGGTAAATGCCTTGGTATCTTCAAGCAAGCTGTTGACTTGAGTTTGTTGTTTTTCGGCTCTAATTTTTGCCTCAGCATCTTGTCTTGAATAGTTAAGATGGGTTTTTAAAAAGATATCTATTTCATTTTTACTAACAACTATAGATCTGGCAATGGAATTTGAAACAAAAGAAGACCAAATAATATCGTTCTTTAAAAATTCACACAAATACTTATAATAAGCATCGCCATCTTTTATAAAGCTTAAATTTTTATTACTTGCTATTACATCCTTACAATACTTGATTGATGTTTCGTTAAAATTTGCAACATCTTGAGATGCCAATGCTTTTTTTGCATATTTTGCCTTTGTTAGGTTTTCAATGATTGATTCGGATATATTTTTTGTAATTATTTTATCAGCATCAGGATCTTTTGATTTAATAATATCTTGAAAAGCTGGATTCGTGGCAATTGCAATTTTTTTTGCAATTTCAAGATCAATGTTTGTGATAATCCTGTTATCAAAGTATATAACAGGAAAAACTTTTTGCTCCTTAGCTAAAGATAGATTTAATGTAAAGGGATTTACAAAAAATAACAAGGCAGCAAAAAAGCCAAGATAAAACATTTTATTATATTAAGACTTATAAACATTCATATCTAAGGTTTTATCAAGTCTGTCCAAAATTAAGGCAGCCATAACATCACCACTTATGTTACCAAATGTTCTCATCATATCTAAGATTCTATCAATTGCAATGATAATACCAATAGCCTCAACTGGCAAGCCAACCGAACCAAGGATGCCCGAAAGTAAAAATATTGAAGCACCCGGTACAGGAGCAGTACCTATAGAACCAAGAGTACAAAGAATCATCACCTTAACTATTTGACCAAAACTAAAATCAAAACCAAATAATTGAGAAATAAAAATGACACTTACACCAAGATTTAAAGCAGTTCCGTTCATATTTACCTTTGCACCAAGAGGTATGGCAAAAGAGACTTTTTCGTGAGATATTCCAAGCTCATTTTGTGCAATTTCCATGCTCATTGGCAATACAGCAGAGCTGCTTGACAAAAAGTATCCACTAACCTGTGCAGGTAACATTTTTTTATAAAACTTTATAGGATTTAGTCCAAGCAACATTAAAACAATTGCATAAACAATATAAACCATAAATAACATTGAGCCATAGACAATTAGCACTATAACACCGAGTGATTTGATTAAGGAAGCATCCTGAGTTGATATTAACCAAACAATCAAACCAAAAACACCAAAAGGAGCAACTTCCATGCAAATGTCAGTAACTTTAAACATTGTTTTTTCAAGAGATTTAATTGCAAGACCTACAGGCTCGTGAATTTGATTAGCCTTACGAATACCAGCGGCAAAAATTACACTAAAAAATATGATTTGTAAAAAATCAGCATTATAAAATGATTGAAAAATATTACTTGGAATGATATTAATCAAAAAGTCGAGCAATGAGGCATGGTGGTGAGCCTGAGTAACATTACTTACCGAGGACATATTTTGTGCTATAATCTGATGAACATCGATGTTTGCATTTAAGCCGGGTTTAACAAAATGAGTAACCGCTATACCTATTGTAACGGAAATAAAAGTCATTATAAAAAAAATGACAACAGCTTTAACTGCTAACAAGCCAGCCTTGCCAGCATCCTTAGCTGATAAAAAAGATGATGTTATTAAGGCAAAAATTAAAGGTGCAATTATCATTTTAATTAAATTGATAAACACAACACCTAGCATTCTAAAACCTTCGGGGTTAATAGAGTTATGAACCGCTGGAATGAACCTTGCACAGCATCCAAAAACTATACCAAAGATAAAAGCAAATGCAACCTTGTGTGAAAGCTTAAGGTTAAAATATTTTTTAATAAAAGACATAATTTAATTTTATAATAATGCAAAAATTGTCATACCCTTCAAATCTACAAAGTAAAGTTCTTTTCTATAATACACAATATTATTGTCAAGAATATGTTTTAACAATATCAACAATCTTACTTAATACATGGCTAACTTCAATGTCTTGAATACATTTAAGTTGTGAACTTTTAGTAACAAAAGGACAGAGTTTTTGTGCCCTTGCATGAGAACAAGGATGGCATTTTAAGTTAGAAACAATACTGTAAAAATTGGACATAAAAGGATAGCCATAAACATCTGGTGTATTATGGGCAAAAATGCAAAGCGTTGGTACTTTTAACATGCTAGCAAGATGCATAAATCCGCTATCATTTGCTACAACTAAACTTGCAGATTTAAATATACTAAAAAGTAATTCAAAAGAAGTATCACCATCAAAATATTTATTGGCAAAAATTTGTTTGGCAGCCTTTTGGTCGTCCTCAGTTGCTCCGCTAACAAGATAAACATTATATCCAAGTTTAGATATAGCAATTGCAAGTTCGTTAAACTTTTTAGGATTCCACATTTTATAAGAACCGCTGGCACCAGAGCAAATTACAACATATTTATTGTTAGCTGCGTTGTATTTATCTACCTTAAAGCAAATATCTTTATGTGTAAAATTAGCATTGAGTATTTTGTTTAAGCTTTGCGAAAAATACAAAAAGGCATTTTGTTTATAAACATATTTATAAACAGTTTTATCTTCAACTTTAGCTTTTTGTTTTGAAGCCTCTATAAATAAATCGTAACTTTTATTTGTTTTACAAAGCCTAGCCAATAGCCATCTTTTAAATGATGATTTTGAAAGATTAAAAACAGCATCAACCTTACCCATTTTACGCAGTGTAAATAGAGTTTTAAAAAAACCTTGGTAATCAACAAAGCATTCAATATTATCAGTAATTTGATTTGCATATATATTTTTAGGTGCATTATTATAGCCAACAATTATTAGCTTTACGGTTGGATTTGCTAAAGTTGGATAAAAGAATGCAGGGGATGAAAAAATATTATCGCCAAGATATTTGCGTGCAAAGATAATAATTCTATTGCATTTAGAAACTGTAGTTTGTTTTTTTGCGAATCTCAAAAAAAACTGAAACATAAAGATTATTTTACACTATCTTCTTCCTCTTTTGGGTTGCAGCTTTGACCGCTGTAATCATATGATAGATTTTTTTCGGCTTTTAGCTGCCTTGACTTATAAAGCAAGCCATTACTAAAAGATTTTTTTACTCTAATGTATTTTATGCCGTTTTTAAAGCTTAAAGCTATAGTTAGTACAACAACAATAAACAATACAAGTGCAATTGTAAAATAAACAACCTGCATTGAAATTTTGACTAATTGTTAAGGATTAATGATTTTTGCGAACTAACACCAGCAATAAGCTGGTGAGCATGGAGGGGATCGAACCCTCGACAACCGGATTAAAAGTCAGGTGCTCTACCATCTGAGCTACATGCTCAAGATTACATTTAATTAAAAATATAAAATTAAGTTTGTAATTTTTAAAGGTAAATCATTTATTTGTCAATATTTATTTTTATTTTTCATTTATGTCTTGAAATTACCTCAAATAAAATTAACTTTTAGTGAATTACAAATAACATTTTTTTGGGAAATATTTTGGTTTTATTAATTACTTATGAAAAAAGTTGCTATAGTCTATCACAGTGGTTACGGACACACAGAAGTTGTAGCTCAACACATTCAAAAAGGATTTACAAAATGTGAGGCAAAGCTTTACAAAGTTGGTGATTTTTTTGAAAACGAAGCTTTATTTGAAGAGCTATCTTTAGCTAATATGATGGTTTTTGGTAGTCCAACATATATGGGTAGCGTTTCGGCTGATTTTAAAAAGTTTATGGATTTGTCTTCAAAAATTTGGTTCTCGCAAGGCTGGAAAGACAAACTTGCAGCTGGCTTTACAAACTCAAATAGTTTAAACGGCGACAAAGCAAATACAATGGCAACCCTTGTAACATTTGCTTGCCAGCACTCTATGCTATGGGTTAGTCAAGGCGTTGCAAGCGATGGCAAGCTTAACAGGCTTGGCTCAACAATTGGCTTATTTACTCAAGCCTCAAATGCAGCACCTGCGGAGTCCTTTCAGCAAGTGGATCTTGACACTGCTCAGGCTTTTGGTAAAAGACTTTGCGACATTGTTTCAAAAATAGGTTAATATAAGATTTGTTTAAGTGTAATGAGTATTAAAACCAAAGGAGTAAAAGGTCTCTACATTAAAAGCTATGGCTGCCAGATGAATGTCTACGATTCGGAAAGAATTGAGGAAAACCTTGAAACCTTTGGGTACAAAAAAGTTGCAAGCCCCGAAGAAGCTTGCATCATTATACTTAATACCTGTCACATAAGGCATAATCCAACCGAAAATGTTTATTCAGAACTTGGCAGAATTAAACAACACAAAGACAAGGCGATTCAAAATGGTGAGGAAGTTATTGTAATAGTTGCTGGCTGCGTGGCTCAGGCGGAGGGTGATATAATAATTAAAAGAGCCCCAGTTGTTGATATAGTAGTTGGCACGGAGGCCTATCAGCACCTGCCCGACATGATAAACAAGGTACTAAGGGACAGGGGCTCAAAACTTGTAAAGCTTGATTTTGAAACATTGGATAAATTTGATTCTTTAAAATCTGACAGAAAGTACCGTGGACCATCCGCCTTTGTAAGCGTGCAGGAGGGCTGCGATAAATTTTGCACTTTTTGCGTCGTTCCTTATACTAGGGGGGCTGAGCATTCACGAAAAGTGAACGACATTATGAACGAAATTAAACAGCTTGCTGACAAAGGAGTTAATGATGTTTCTCTACTTGGGCAAAATGTTAATGCTTTTCATGGTCTTAACGAGGATGGCAAAGAGGTGACTCTTGCAAAATTATGCGAAATGGTTGCAAAAATAGATGGCATTAAAAGAATAAGATACACAACCTCCCACCCACTTAACATGACTGAAGACTTAATTTATGCCCATGGCTCTATAGAAAAACTAATGCCTTATTTGCACTTACCTGTGCAGTCGGGCTCCAATGCAATTTTAAAAGCAATGAACCGCAAACACACAAGGGATGATTATTTTAAAATTATCGACAAGCTTAAATCCATAAGGCCAGACATGGCTTTCTCCTCGGATTTTATTATAGGCTTCCCTGGTGAAACGGACAAGGATTTTGAGGATACAATTGATTTAATAAAAAGGGTTGGGTACTCTCAGTGCTATTCCTTTAAATACTCGCAAAGACCGGGTACCCCTGCCGATACAATGGCAAATCAAGTTGATGAAAGCGTAAAAGACCAAAGGCTTTATATTATACAAAAAATATTAAGCGATCAATTTAAAGACTTCAACCAATCCTTTGTAGGCAAGAGCCTTGATGTTTTGTTTGACGGCAATGGAACTCGTAAAGAGTACAATCAAGCCAAGGGCAAAAGCCCTTATTTGCAAGCAGTTGCTGTAAATCTTGCACAGGGCGATAGTTACGCAAATTACTTAGGTAAAATAAAAACCGTTAAAATTACCGAGACCAAAACCAACAGCCTGATTGGAACTTTTGTGGGCTAGGTTTGTAATAGCATTAAGAGGCATTCAATTGCGTATCTGTAAAATCCTCCCCTCAGGCTCGCCGCTTCAGCCAGCCCAATTTGGTTAAAAAGTGCTGGCAGGGGGGGGTGGCGTGCGAGCCCTTATACTCCAGAGGGATTTGCTTTAAAGAAGAGGGGTGTTGTTATGTAGTCAGGGTTAGGGAATAGGTCTATTAATATACCTCTTCCCTAACCCCTCCCCTCTAGGATGCCACTCCGTAACCCCTCCCCTTTTAGGGGAGGTTGGGTGGGGTAATATACATATATCTCTTGCAATTCTATTAACTTAAAAAGCCATACAAAAACACAGCAGCCATTTTACTAAACTACAAACTTATAACACACACGCCCCCGCCCCCCAGCTGGCTTTGCCAGCGGGCGTGTGTGTTAAATGGGGATATTTAAAGTATATTTTTCAACCAAAAATTAAAGTAACTAAATAGATATTTTAATTTTAGCTCTGTCAAAACCCCACCCAACCTACCCTAAAAGGGGAGAGGTTCTTGCTTTGTAGTAGGTTTATGCAGGAGGTCTATTCATAACTCCCCCAAACTTTTGAAGAATCAACCCAGCCAGAGATTTTGCCAATTCTTACTCGACACCATTTTGCATGACATTTAATGTTTTTTGCAAGGCTATCAACATTTGCTGATAAAAGAACCTGCGAGGATTTATTTGGCAACCTATATATTGTAAAGGGTGCTAAGATATAAGATTTACAAGATGATTTGCTTTTTAAAAGGCTATTCATAACCCATCCGTTTTGACCATCTTTTGTTTTAACATTATACCAACCATCAACTTCGTGAGTTACTAAAATTGGGGCGTTTGCCTTATTAACTTCAGCTATTACTAAATAAAGCTTGCCAGGTCCGTTTCGCAGGTTAATTTGAGATGATCTTGTGCATAAAAAATATTCCTTAACATCGGCAGCAAAAGTATTACTTACCTCGCAAAATAGTAATATATTTACAACTAACCAAAGCTTAACAAAATACAGCATACAATTAATAGATAACATTATTAATACCCTCGATAATAAAAGGGCAGTAGATTAAAATAATTGCAAATATCGCAACAAATATCTCTAATAGATTATTTTGCTCAACCATTAATGTATCGTGATGATTAATCATTTTAATAATTTTATAACAATAAGCCAAACTAAATACTGAAGATAGTAAAATAGCTGTAAAGCTTACATACATTGATTTTGCATATAGCATTTTTAGCAAAATAAATTTTGTTGCAAAAAGTGGCGAAGGCGGAATGGCCGCAAGTAAAATTATAAAACCTATAAATAATTTTAATCTTACTTTAGAGTTAAATTGTAGACATGCTTGCTTGCAATCATCGCTTAAAGACAAAAGCCAAAATAAAAAACATATTATAATTCCGTGACATAACATTGTTACAAAAACAATATCAAGCCAAGTTTTTTGACAAATACAAAGCATTATTGCCATGCAAGTATTGTAGATAATGCTTGAAAATGTTAATATTGACTTAATGTTTTGCACTCTAAAGGCTGCAAAGATTGATAAAAATAGAACTCCAAAACTTAAAATGCAAACAATACCATTTGCAAGACCTGATATTTGAAAAAAATCAAACAATGATGTAAAAAATAATCTATATATTACAACATAAAGTAAAAATATTCCCGCCTTACTACCAACCCCAGCAATGAATGGCATTTGTGTTTTGTTTGCATTAAGATATATTTCGTTAAGAAAAGCAAAGAAAGGAAAGCTTGCAGCCTTAACTAGGGCAGCAAGAATAAAAATAACATAACAAAACAATACAGCATTACCATTTAATCCGCCAAGACTTAAGGCAATTCTATCGTTAATTGCCGAAATATTAAGCGAGCCGCAAAAGTTATATATTAATATTATTCCAAGAACAATAAAACATGACGCAACAGAACCAATAATCAAATAATTAAATGCAGCTTGTAATGATTTTTTATCTCCACCTATTGCTATCATTGAGTATAGGGCTATCGATGCAATTTCGATAAAAACATAAATATTAAAAATATCATTAGAATATGCAAGCCCAACAAATGCCCCAGATGCAAAAAGTAATAAAGATTTGTTAAAGATTAGATTAGCATTACTATCTTTGTCATGCCCTAGGCCAGTTATTAAAGCACAGGAGGTAACAAGAACTGCAAACAAAGCCTGCATTGCACCAACACTATGTTCAATGCCCACACCCTGCCCAAAGCCGCTGTAGTAGTGTAGCAAATTAAAGCCACGAATGGCGAAAGTTGTTTGATAAAGATTTATACATGCAATTACAAAGCAAGAGTAAAGGCAAATCAAAAAAAATGAATGCAGTACCGCTTCCGCACGCTTTGACTTAAATACTTGATTAACAGCAACAAGACAAAATCCCGCAATAAAATACAGAACTATATTTAGTGGAACCAATGTAGAGAACATCCTTAAAATATCAAAGAATAACTATCAATCAACAATTAATAATCTTGCTTTAAGCTTTGTTGTCAAGTATTTTATCTTTATTATTGATGATATGTTAGATGACTCTACTAAAGTAAGTATTAAGCTTTAAATAAAAAGCATTATACTTTAAGATGTCATCAATTGTTGCACAATTTTTTGCACCTTTCTTGGAGCAACTTCGTACATTTCGCCCTGTCTTAGGTTTTCAAGTTTAATGTTGTGGTAAGAGATTCTTATAAGTCTATTGACTTTTAGGTTAAAGTGTTCAAAAATCTTTCTTATCTCTCTATTTTTACCCTCGGTTAGCTCAACATGAAACCACAGGTTTGAAGACTGACCAATTTTAAAAGACTCACCTCTTTCAAGCACAAGCTTTTTAGGTTTATAAGATACCCCATCTATAATAACCCCTTTAGACATTCTTTCAATTTTTTTATCCTCAAAAAAACCATATGCCCTAACCCTATAAGTTCTTACAAGGTTATTTTTAGGTAAAGACATCTCCCTTGCAAAGCTACCACTATTTGTAAGCAAGAGCAATCCCTCACTGTTAATATCAAGCCTACCAATGTAAATAAGCCTGCCTAGATTTTTAGGTAATATTTTGTAAATAGTTTTTCTACTTTGCTCGTCCTGCTCAGTAACAACATAGCCTGTTGGCTTGTAAAATGCAAATAGCTTTACAACTTGCCCATCATCTGCATTAATTTTTTTTGAAAGAGTTTTACCTTCAATTTCAATAGTATCATGCTGAGAGACAAAAAATGCAGGTGTATTTATTAATACTTTATTGACAAAGACTTTTTTTGCCATAATACACTCCTCAGCCGCCCTACGAGACATGTAGCCAGCATTTGATATTGCCTTTGAAATTCTAATAAGACCCTTGTCTTTTAAATCCTGAGTGTCAGATTGCAATTTTAAATATGAAGAATTTTACAGATTAACTTGATTTATACACCAAGTATAAGATACAAATGGTGAGTCTGGGCGGACTTGAACCGCCGACCTCTACCTTATCAGGGTAGCGCTCTAACCAACTGAGCTACAGACTCACTAGACAAAAAGCATTTTACAGCAATTCGCAGTTTTGCTAGTTTAAACTAGCAAATTTAAAACTCAAGCTTTTTTATAGTTTTTTATTAAAACATAAAGATTTAATAATTTATTTCACACCCCACATATGCAAGCGGATGATATACAACCCATCACATACATCCCTATCTTATTAAAGCGGGATATTGGGAACGATCAAACCATCATGTGAAGGTTAAACTTCTGTAAGAGCTTTGGGAAGCTAATAATATAGAAGGAATTTTGTCAATAATTTCTTTTTACATATTGTTGCCTATCTTAACCTCTCTTCACCTTCCGCTGGATAGATAAAGTGCTAAACATTAATTTATCTTGCATTTAATGGTAAGTATTTTAAATATTATGCAATAAAATGCGATAATAAAGCATGTAATATTTAGTTGTAAATTGTATTTTGTTTGCTTTTTTATTATGCTGGCTGAAAGTAAATTTTTTAACTCAGATCAAGCCTTAACATTTGACGATGTTTTGCTTGTGCCATCCTATTCGCAAATTGTACCAAAGGATGCAATAACAAAAACAAAGCTTACAAAAAATATTACCATAAATACTCCAATTTTGGCGGCAGCTATGGATACGGTGAGTGAAGATAAAATGGCAGTTGCTATGGCAAGCCTTGGCGGCATTGCGGTAATACACAAAAACAACACAATAGAGGATCAGGTTGGATTTGTAAAAAATGTTAAAAGGTTTGAGTCTTATCTTGTGTTAAATCCAATTACAATTTCAAAGGATAGAAAAGTTAGTGAGGCACTTGATTTAATGCAGAGTAAAAAAATTTCAGGCCTACCAGTGGTCTCAAAGGATGGTAAAATTGAAGGAATAATTACCGATAGAGATGTTAAATTTTGCCAAGATACATCTGTTTTAATTGACTCCTTAATGACAAAATCTGTTATAACGGTTAAAAAAAATATTACTCGCAGTCAAATAGAGCAAATGTTTGCAAAACACAAGGTTGAAAAACTTGTTGTTGTGGACGAAGCAAATAAATGCACAGGTTTAATTACGGCAAAAGATATACAAAAATCTATTACAAACCCTCTTGCCTCGAGAGATAATTTTGGCAGATTGCTTGTTGGTGCTGCAATTGGCGTTAGCGAAAACTGCCTTGAAAGAGCTTTTAGACTTATCGAGGCAGACATTGATGTTTTAGTACTTGACTCAGCACATGGGCATTCGGCAAACATTATTAAAAGGCTTGAATTATTAAAAAACGAAATAGCAAAAAGAGAGCTTACAAAACCAATTGATATAATAGTTGGCAATGTAGTTACTCCGCAGGCGGTAATTGATTTATGCAAGGCTGGCGCAGACGGTATTAAGGTTGGTATAGGACCCGGATCAATTTGCACCACTAGAATTGTTGCTGGGGTTGGATTTCCTCAGCTTAGTGCAGTAATGCAGTGTGCAAAAGCGGCCGAAAGTTTTGGAATACCTGTAATTGCTGACGGCGGAATTAAAACCTCTGGCGATATAGCAAAGGCAATAGCTGCTGGTGCAAGCTCTGTAATGCTTGGTAGCTTGCTTGCCGGCACTGAGGAAAGCCCAGGGGAGACATTTTTTTACAATGGGCGTAGCTACAAAAGTTACAGAGGCATGGGCTCAGGTGCTGCAATGCTTAAAGGATCTGCAGATAGATACTTTCAGGACTCAAATGCACAAAGAGACAAACTTGTTGCCGAAGGTGTTGAGGCTGCAGTTGCATTTAAAGGTTCGGTCTCCTCGGTTGTTTATCAGCTTGTTGGTGGCTTAAAATCTTCAATGGGTTATACTGGTAATCAAACTATTGCAGATATGCAGCAAAATTGTAAGTTTATCAAAATTACAAATGCAGGCCTTGCCGAGAGCCATCCGCACAGCGTAAGAGTTACTAATGAGTCTTAGTTTATTTTCATTTTATAATGTTAAATATTTTAACAAAGGGTTTGGCGGTGATATTGCTACCAATTTCAGTTACATTTGCGGTTTATATTCATTGCTTTGGTGAGTCTTCACCCGGTGGGGGCTTTCAGGCTGGCTTATTACTTGCAACATCATTTATCTTAATACACTCAAGCTTTGATGTAAATGTAATTAGCAAAAAAGTTAATCTTTTGACTCTTTGCCTAGCAAGCATAACATATCTAACACTTGGAACCGCAGGCTTAATCGTTACAGGAGATTTTTTAAATTTTAATTTATTTAAAAGTCTATGCTCTGGCGACTGCGTAATTTTATCGCAAAAAATATCAATCTTTATCGCCGAAACTTGCATTTTGCTAGTCGTTCTAACATCAATCTTACAAATTTATTTTTGTTTGACTGATGCAAACAAATTAGAGTTATCCTAATCAAAGGTCACTGCGTTATTATTTAATTTAATATCAATTCCTTCATTTTAGATATGGCATTTTCAAGACCTGTAAAAATTGCCTCGGTGATTAAAAAGTGACCTATATTGAGCTCGCTAATCTCTTTAATTTGTGCAATTTTACTTACATTTTCGTAGGTTAAGCCATGCCCCGCATGCACACTAATACCAATCTTGTAAAGCTCCTTTGCATACAGACTGATTTTTTCTAGCTCATTGATTGCATCGTTTTGCAAATTAGCATCGCATAGATTTGCGTATTTACCTGTGTGAATCTCAACTGCATCAATCTCAAGACTTTTAATAATATCAATAAAGTCAGGGTTTGGATCTAAAAATAATGAAACTTTAATTTTAGCCTCTTTAAATCTTGGAATGATTTTTTGTAACTTATCAAAAACATTTTGCCTTGATATATCAAGCCCGCTTTCGGTTGTAACTTCCTCTCGCTTTTCAGGCACTATGCACACAAAGTCAGGTCTTGCTTTAATTGCGATACTTGCAATTTCATCGTCAAGCCCAACCTCAAGATTAACAGGGCAAGGCCTGTTACCGCAAATGTAAAATACATCAGCATCGTTGATATGCCTTCTATCCTCTCTTAGATGGATTGTAATAAGCTCGGCATTTTTTGCAACTATCTGGCAAGCCCTCATAAGGTCAGGATATTTACTACCACGAGCGTTACGAATGGTAGCTATGTGATCGATGTTTATACCAAGTCTAATTTTGTTAGAGCTAGCCATTTTACTAAAGCAAATCTTTCAAAATTTTATTAAGCACGGCTGGATTGGCCTTACCCTTGCTAAGCTTCATACATTCGCCAACAAAAAAGCCAAAAAGCTTATCCTTGCCAGACTTATACTCGGCAACTTTATCCTTGTTTGAATCAATAACCTGCCTTGCAACGGCTATTATGGAGGCTTCGTCCGTAACTTGCTTTAAGCCTTTTTCCTCAATGATTGAGTCAGGGTTTTTGCCAAAAGCTAACATATCATCAAGTATATCCTTTGCTATTTTACCCGAGATGGTATTATCAACAATTCTTGCAACAAGGTTAGCTAAGTCGCTAGCCTTAACCTTACAGTCCAAAATACCAATTTCAAGCTTGTTTAATCTACCTAAAAGCTCGGTTGTAAGCCAGCTACAAACTATTTTTGGCTCGTTACAGATTTTTAAGCAGGCTTCAAAAAATTCATGTAAATCCTTGTCAAAAGCTATGGTGTTAGCCTCTTTAAATGTTATGCCATAGCTTGTTATATAACGCTCTGCTCTTGCATTTGGCAGCTGTGGAATTTGTTTTTTTAAGTTTTCAATAAATTCATCAGTAAGTGGTACTGGTAATATGTCGGGGTCGGGGCAATATCTGTAATCATCAGCATCCTCCTTGTCTCTTAGTGCTCTTGTTTCGCCAGTATTTTGGTCAAACAATCTTGTTTGCTGAACAACCTTGCTGCCAGACTCTATAACTTCAAGCTGTCTTTGCACTTCGTACTCAATGGCTTTGGTGATTGACTTAAAAGAGTTAAGATTTTTTATTTCGCATCTAGTACCTAAAACTCCACTACCAAGGGGCGAAATTGAAATATTAACATCACATCTAAAATTACCCTTATCCATATCGGCATCGCTGGATCCAACCTCTCTTAATATTGCTCTTAGAGTTTTTACATATTCTATTGCCTCGTAAATGCTTTTAATGTCAGGCTCGGATACTATCTCCATCAATGCAACCCCAGCCCTGTTAAGGTCGATAAAACTTTTGTTTGCTTTTTTGTCGTGCATAAGTTTGCCAGCATCCTGTTCTAAGTGAATCTGAATGATTCTTATCTGCTTTTTTGAACCATCCTCAAGGGTAATTTCAATACGCCCTTTTTTTACAATCGGCTCATAAAACTGTGTAATTTGATAGCCCTGTGGCAGGTCAGGATAAAAATAATGCTTTCTGTCAAAATGGGAGTTTTTGTTAATTTCAGCATTAATAGCAAGTCCAGTTTTAACCGCCTGCTCTATGCAGTAAAAATTAAGTATTGGCAACATACCAGGCATGCCAGCATCAATAAAATCAACGCATGTGTTCTGCTCCGCCAAGGCTAAAACTGGCGCATTAGAAAATAATTTTTTATTTGACGAAACCTGCGCATGAACCTCAAGACCTATTGTAAGCTCAAAATCCTGTTTATCACCTTTGATAATCATTGTTTGTTAAGTAATTTGTAAAGCACTTTATGTTAAACTATAAGCTAATAAAATTTAATTCATATCTTTTTATTTGCAATATGTATTGTAAAGTTTTTAACTATGTTTATTAAAGTGGAAAGAGCTCGTCTTGCATCGCAGCAGATTGTAGTATTGGTTTTTTCTGAACTTGAGTAACAGGATTTAACGAAGCAACTAAATTAGTAAATCTTGTTTTAACTGATGCCATACCAAGGGATGTAAAAAACTCACTTCCACCATCCAAATTTAAGCCAGATAAGTTTGCAAATTCAATGTCCTCAATTATATCTGCTTGTTGCATAAGGCTTGTGAGTCTTTTGGACATTAAAACATTTTCTTTACTATCCTCAAGAAGCTTTTTAACATCCTCGCTTAATAAGTGTATATTGTTATAAATATTTTCTATTGAACCATGAGCCGTAATAATTGCAGCTGCTTTTTTTGGTCCTATATTTTTTGCACCGGGTATGTTATCGGCAGAATCACCAACAAGTGCCAAATAATCCGAAATATATTTTGGCGGTACACCAAATTTACACATTACATCAGCCTCTTTGATGAAGGTTTTTTGCTTATCATCGTAAAATTCAATCTTATCATCCTTAATTAACTGCATTAAATCCTTGTCTTTAGAGCATATAATGCCTTTGATATTTTTAGATTCTACAAAAAATGCCAAACTTGCAATCATGTCATCAGCCTCAACGCCATGCTTTTGCACAACTTTTAAACCACAAGTCTCTATGCCAGTTTTAATAATGTCAAACTGATGTTTTAACTCGGCAGGACAAGATGGTCTGTTTGCTTTGTATGCTTCAAAAATTTCATCTCTAAAACCAGACTCCTTGCTATCAAGAGCTATAAAGACATAATCTGGATTTAGATTAAGAATTAAGCCTACCATGTGGTTAAAAAAACCAAATACAGCATTAACTTCAACACCAAGCTTAGTTTTTAAGCTTGGTACAGAATAAAACGACCTAAAAATGTAGGCATAGCCGTCAACAATCAATGCTGTTTTGGTGCTCATAAGTTTTTAACTAGCTAACCATCTCAAGTTTAGCAAAGTCCTGAGAGCTATCGTAGACTTCTTCTGTCTCCTCAGCGTTAAATGTCTCTTGAAATACTGATAGAGTTTTGCATACTTCATTAAAAACATCCTCAATGGCCTTATCCTGTATAATTGAAAGCTCAGAGCATACTCTTTCAAGTGCTTTTTCAAAAATCACTCTTTCAGAATAAGATCTTGAAGGGTTAAGAGAATTTTTATATAAGTCCCTTACAACCTCAGCTGCAACAAATATATCACCAGAGTAAAGTTTTTGCTCGTACTCTTTGGATCTTTTACTCCAAATAACCCTCATTCCTTTAGACTCAGAACGAAAGATATTCATCACATCATTAGCAACAGCTTTATCAACAAGTCTTCTTACGCCTATTGAATGCATTTTTTCCTCAGGCACACTTATTCTAAGATTGTCCTTTTCAAAGAAAATCTCAAAACATTTTATGACCTGATCCATAATGTCAATTTCCGAAACACTAGTTACATAGCCCAAACCATGGTTTTTACAAAACACATGCATTTCGGCTTTAAATGGTTTTTTATTTGTCATAATTAAACTTAAAAACAATCACAATAGCCAAAGCGGCATTACAAAAGACTGTTTGCAGTTTATAGTTATTAAAAAGCCTTATCCTACCTAATAAAACTAAGGCACAAGGCATTTTTTAGCAACAATAAACAACAAAGACAAACAGCTAGCAAAACGATTAATAAAAACCGCTATTTAACACTAAAACATAAAAAATTATTAATGTTTTTCATATTAATGTATTAAAGTGTAGCAACTTAAATGCTAAAAATCAAAATTTTTTTTATAATTATTTACTTGAATCTTATTTTTTTTGCAAAAGCATCTATCTTCACATATTCTTTATAAGATCTAAGCACATGTCAAATACAGATATAAACCAGCTTAACAAGCCAGCAAATAAGCAAGTTGTTGCAAAAAAATCCTTTGGTCAAAACTTTTTACATAACAAAACTTTGTGTCAAAAAATCTTTACCTCGTCCGCTATTAGAAAACATAATTTAGCTATTGAAGTAGGGCCAGGTACTGCCGCCCTAACAACTTGGCTTTTAGATGAATGCGATAATGTTATATTAATCGAAAAGGATAGGGACTGCGTAGAATACTTGCAAAATATATTACTGAACAATTATGAAAATATAAATTTTGCCTCAGTAAAAAGCCTGCAAGAGCTAGAGGGATTAAAATTTGACAAAGGCAAAACAAAAAATATTTTATTATTAAATTATGATGCTTTAAAAATTGACCTTCAAAACATCATAGATAACTTTAATAAAGTATTTAATACAAGTTTTAAAACATTAAGCATTATAGGCAACTTACCCTATAATGTAGGCACTTTGCTTGTGTATAACTGGTGTCAACAAGGCAGAGAATTAATTGACGGCATCACCATTATGCTTCAAAAAGAAGTTGTGCAAAGAATGATTGCCCAGCATACATCTGAGCACTATGGCAAGCTCTCAGTAATCACTCAGGCTTGCTTTAAAGCGGAATATCTGTTTGATGTAGCAGCTGGCAACTTTAACCCGCCACCAAGCGTTACCTCTGCCGTAATTAAGCTAACAAGACAAGATATTGAATGCAATATTGCCAAGCTTTCGACATTCTGCGAAACATTGTTTAAGCAAAGGCGTAAAAAAATTTCAAACCTAATTAAAAACACAAAATACACAGAGCTATTTATGCAAGAGCAAAACAAAAAATATCTCGATAAAAGAAGCGATGAAATAACAACTCAAACAATTATAGATCTTGCTTGTAATTTGTAGTTTTAAAATGGTGAGAACCTAATTTTTACAATTAAGGTTTTACAGCTGCATTCTTAACTTCAGATTTAGCATTTTGCAATTTTTCTTTAGAATCTTCTTTTGCGACACTTTTACCTGTTTCCTTTGTGGCATCTATGTTTGTGGCAACTTCAGCTTGCTGCTTTGTGGCTGTATCACTAATATCGCCTTTTTCAATCTTATTGGCAAATTCGTTTTGAGAGGAAGCCATCCATCTCATTGCAGATACAATTTCATCTTTAAATTGTATGCCAAAAAATAAACCTACAATTAAAAATATAATGTTAATAAAACCTTTCATAAGCAACAAAAAAATAAATACAATACTAGGACGAAGGTTTAGCAAAACCAACGATTATAGCTCTAGACACAAACTATAACCATAGCATTATATTACATTTTTATAGCAAATACAATAGTGATTTATCTATTATTTTAAGCCTATGATTGATTCGATACCTTCCTTTTTAATCATAGAATCAAGACTATGCAAAGATTCCTTAAATGCCTCCTGCTGATTTACAGAAGAACCACCAGAGAAGGTAATATTTTTGCTACCAACAAGCTTACCACCCGAGGAAACACTAATAAAAGTATTATTTTTTGCAAAGAATCTACCATAAATTTGATCGTTCACAGTATTATTGGTAATTGTAAGCGATACAGAATTTAAAGCATTTGTCAGCTTGCGTGTTACCCTAAGTCCAGCATCGTTAAGACCTTGAGTTATTACATCTCCTATAGCTCCATCATCAACAACAAAGGTAATTTTCGTTAAAAAGCTGTCGTACTCAGCCTTGTATTGTTTAATTTTAGTAAGAACATCCTTAATGTCAAACTCGCCATCTTTTGTTAATGAAAAGATTAGCAGGGAAAGATTTTCAATCTTTGTGGCAATTTCAGTAACTTTTTTAAACTCACCCCTTCTTTCCAAAACATTTGGAATTTTGGTAAGCTCGGAGTATCTATTTTCGCAGTCCTTGATTAGAGCTTTTAATTCGGCCGTCTTCTCTTCAACAAAAATATTTCTATCAATTTTAATTTTTACATAAAAAGAGCCAACGGATTCTTCCGACTTTACAACCTCGTAGTTATTAAAAGTTACATCTTTAACAATTGCATTGATGTTTTGCTTAAGAGAGCTGCTGTAAGACTCCCTATCGGCACTCATGCTTGTTTCGGTAGTTGAAGATATTGAAACTCTTAATTTTGAAGCGGTATCGTTTAATGCAACATTTGTAGCCTTTTGCAGGCTAGAACCCTCCCCTAATCCATAAAGATACAGGCTATCATTTTTAACTGACTCAAGATACCAAGATGGTATGGTTACTTTGTTTGTTTCAATAGGTTGTTTTTTACCACAGGCGACAACAACAAAAAGAGTGCAAATTGTGCAGATATAAAAAAATCGCTTAAGCATAGTATGTAATAAATATAACATTG